>NZ_JBQGUZ010000026.1:0-43271 GCF_052078135.1 Acinetobacter lwoffii | reverse complement strand
TTTATTATGGTCAGCCTCAGGGTGAAGTGTGTCTAATCAACAGGGTTTTCGGTCTCTAAGCACTTTTTAAAGGGAACTTCATCGACTCAAATCTCTATTTGCAACAGTGCCGCTTTAAGTCGCTATTTGGATGATGGCAATCTACCGATTTGCAACAATTGGGTCGAAAATCAAATGCGTCCCTGGGCATTGGGACGCAAGGACTGGTTGTTTGCTGGCTCGCTACGCAGTGGTCAGCGAGCTGCGAATGTCATGACCCTGATTCAGTCAGCAAAGCTGAATGGGCTAGATCCGTATGCCTATTTAAGTGATGTGCTGAAAAGGTTGCCGACACATAAAGTGACCCAGATTGAAGAATTACTGCCACACCGCTGGAAACCCAACTCAAATTAAAAAATAGCGATGGGGTTCAGCGGACGCTTACGCTGTTTTCAATGTAGTATTCAATAATCGAGATGATCATTGCAAAAACTTTTCATTTCTGATGTCCCAAAATGGGCAATGGAAACTCGCCCCTGCCTATGATGTTACTTTCTGTGAAGGACCAGGGGGATATCATCAAATGGATATCATGGGTGAGGCACCGGATATTCCTCGACAAGCTCTTGTGAAACTTGGTACTCAGGAAGCGGAACTTTGTGTCCAAGAAGTCGATGAAATTATTGGCTCGATTTGTAAGGTTGCAATCCGATTCAGCAATATCGCTCATGACCTATTACCTGGACAAATTCAAGCAGAGACTCTCCAACTGGTCCAAAATAGGATTGAGCAAATATTCATTTATTGCACTAAATAGCTTTCACAAAGCTTCTATGAAGGGCTTATTCTAACCGTTGTTTTATCACGGCATAAGCTACACCAGTCACCACACTTCCAATCGCAATCGCCAATAAATATTTTAATGGATAATTCATCGCATTCGGAATGATCAGTACCATTACACCGCCATGAGGAGTGACTAGTTCACATTTAAATAATGCAACCAAAGCCCCAGTTACAGCACCACCTGCGATCGCGCATGGAAGCACTCGAATCGGGTCTTTGGCAGCAAACGGAATAGCCCCTTCCGAGATGAAACATAGGCCCAGAACTACAGCAGCCTTCCCTGCATCTTGCTCAGGTTTGGCAAATTTATGCTTTGCCAGAAAAGTTGCAATTGCCATACCCAATGGCGGTACCATACCCGCAGCCATGGTAATCGCCATCGGTCCGTATGTTTGTGACGTAAGTAAGCCCACCGTAAAGGCATAAGCCGCTTTATTTATTGGCCCCCCAACATCAATACACATCATACTCCCAAGGATAATCCCCATGATCATGGCATTGGTCGTCCCCATATTGGCAAGGAAGTGTGTGAGTAATTCAAACAATTGTGCAACAGGCTGTCCAACCACATAAATCATGATTAAACCAACAGCTAAACTGGCCAATAGTGGAATAATCAAAATTGGTTTTAATGCTTCTAGGCTACTTGGGAGTTTAAGCTGTTTTGATAAAAATAACGCAATATAACCTGCAATAAAACCTGCAACTAATCCACCGAGAAAGCCTGCCTCTAATTGTGTTGCAAGTAAACCGCCAATCAAACCTGGAGTTAAACCCGGACGATCCGCAATAGAATAAGCAATGTAACCTGCCAGCATAGGTACCATAAGAGTAAATGCTGCAGCACCTATTTGCTTTAAGGATGCGGCAAAGCTTCCTTCAACAGGATTGAGGCCAAACATAAACGAGATGGCAATGATCAAACCGCCCGCCACCACCATCGGCAGCATGAAAGACACCCCTGTTAAAAGGTGTTTATAAATTCCAGTTTTTTCTTTGTTTTCATTTTCTGTCTTAGTGGCTGTTTGCTTACCCGTTTCAAGCACTTTGGCTTCAGCAATTGCGTTTGCAAAAGTCTTATCCGTTTGCTTAAGGGCAAATCCTGTACTGCAGCGATATACGCGTTTGCCTACAAAGCGATCTGTATTGACCTCAATATCCGTTGCTAAGATCACCACATCTGCTTTGGCAATACTTTCTGCCGATAAAACATTTTTAGCCCCAACCGATCCTTGGGTTTCAACATCAATCTGATAACCGTGCTTTACTGCACCTTGTTGTAAGGCTTCGGCCGCCATAAACGTATGCGCAACACCAGTTGGACATGCTGTAATGGCGACAAAGCGTGTAACCCCTACATTGGCTGCAATAGTTTCATCTAAAGCATCTGAATGCTCAAGAACTTGTTGCAAAAGCATGATCGCATCGTGTTGCGCGTTATTCAAACCAATGACTTTCACAACCTTGTCACGCAGTTGAGTCGCATCTGCCGACTTCTGTCCAACAAAAACAACCGTATCAATAACATTTGATAAATCGAGATGCTCAACTGATGTCGCCACATCATTGGAAATACCAAGTGCTGTTGCTGCTTTGGACAGTTTTTTGGCCAAAATCACTGCATTAATCGGCTGCTCGGGACTATGTGGCACAAATAAAATATGTTTTATCTCTTGCATCGTATTAACTCAATGATTGGACTGAGATTTGCGATTTCAAATCTTCAATAACAGCAAAGTCTGGAAGGGCAAACCCAATTTGGGTCACAGCATTGCTCGCAATTGCGGTTGCTGTTTTCAATGTTTCTTCTGGGGAAGTTGAACTCAACAAGCCATGAATCATACCTGCCAGCAAGGAATCTCCCGCACCCACCGTACTTTGGACGGTGACCTTCGGTGCAGTAGCATGCAGGGTTTGCGTGCGGTGAAGCCAGTTCACCCCGTTTTCACCCATCGAGACCACAATATGTTCGATCTGACTATTTAAACTGGCAAAAAGATGCTGCTGTTCTGCAAACGTTTCTGCTGGCAAATGGTAGGTTTCTGTCAACTCATCTGTATTAGGCTTAATCAACCAAGGATGGGCAGCAATTGCTGCTTTCAACGCAACACCACTGGTATCTACTGCGACTTTTTTACCCGCAGACTGTAACCATAGAATCAGTGTCGAAAGCTCTTCTGCAGAAAAACCTTGTGGCAAACTGCCAGCAATCACAATCACATCAACCTCTAAAATCAGTTGAGATAGACGTTCACATAGTTGTTGTTTTGCTGAGGTATCTACAAAAAAGCCCTTGCCATTGATGTCAGTCATCTGACCAGAAGCTTCTGCAACTTTAATGTTTTGTCGTGTTTGACCTGCAACATAAATAAATTGGTTATCAAATTGCTCTTGCTGGATATGATGGTCAAAAATTTGACGGTTTTCTTGCCCCAAAAAGCCACTCACAATCAGTTCATGTCCCAAATCCTTAAGGACCTGTGCCACGTTTAAGCCCTTACCTGCTGCATGGCTTTGGGCTGTTAACTGACGATTGACCTCGCCAACTTTTAGTTGATCCAATTGCACGGTGAGGTCAATTGCAGGATTCAGAGTAATGCTTAATATCTTAGCCATTCGGTAATTACTCCACCAATGCACGTACGGCAGACGCACTGTCACAACTTAAGGCTTGCTGTGCGACCTGTTGGCAATTTATATAGTTCAAACCACGAATTTGCGCCTTCACCAATGGAATACTGGTACTCGACATACTCAACTCATCCACGCCCAAGCCTATCAATACAGGCACAGCTTTTGGATCAGCAGCCAATTCACCACAAATGCCCACCCATTTACCATGCTGATGTGCTGCCCGAACAGTTTGATCAATCAATAGCAAAATACTCGGATGTAAGCCATCAGCTTCGGCAGACAATAGTGGATGACCACGGTCAATCGCCAGAGTATATTGAGTCAAGTCATTGGTTCCAATACTAAAAAAATCAACTTCTTGAGCAAGAATTGGAGCCAACAATGCTGCCGCAGGAACCTCAATCATAATACCGACTTGTAAGTTTTCACATGGATGCTGTATGCGAACCTCATCCAAAATTGCTTTTGCTGCTCGCCATTCTTCAACCCGCCCAATCATAGGAAACATAATTCTTAATGGGCGATTATCCGCTGCTTTAAGTAAAGCAACCAATTGTTGACGTAGCAACTCTGGCTTACGTAAAGTCAGACGAATACCACGTAAGCCCAAGAATGGATTTTCTTCCTTTTCAATAGGCAAATACGGCAAAGGTTTGTCCCCGCCCACATCAAGTGTACGTACCACCAATGGACGACCCGCCAAAGCATCTAACACCACCCGATAATCGGCTTCTTGTGTAGCCTCATCAGGCGCACTGCTGTGTGACATAAAGACCAATTCTGTGCGTAGCAAACCAATTGCTTCTGCCCCATCGGCCACAGCCTGTATCGTAGCGCCCACTTTGCCAATATTGGCTGCGATTTCAACTTGATGTTGATCCAGTGTGATGGCAGGTTCTAAACAATGCTGTTCCGCTTGTTCTCGCAACTCACGCTGGCGTTGGCGCTCTGCAATGGCATGATCAATCTGACTTTGCTCGGGTGAGACCACATACTCACCAGTATCCCCATTAATTAGTACTGTGGCATGGTTCTCAATATTTAAAACAGCTACACCCGCACCTACGACTGCTGGAATAGCCAGAGCACGTGCCACAATAGCACTATGGGCACTCGCTCCACCAACCGCGGTCAAAATGCCTGCAACACGATCTTTATTCAGACGCGCTACATCACTCGGGCCAACATCATGCATAATTAAGATATAAGGTTGCTCGGGTTCTGTGACATCGGCCACACCGCACAAAACAGCCAAAACTCGCTCACCAATATCCCTTAAATCAGCCGCACGCTCTGCCAGTAAACGATCGCTAAGTGCAGCCTGTGCGGTAGCAGCCATTTCAATATGATCATGCCAAGCTGCAGCAGCAGACAACCCCTGTTTTAAACCGCGTTGTACACTTTGGAGGAGGTCTGGATCATCCAGCATTTCCAAATGTGCCATGAAGATCTGCTTAATGGCAGTAGATTCAGTATGTGCAATGAATTGACGTAAGCTATTTTTCACCTGATGAAGCGCAATTTCAAGCTTTTCATTCTCAGCTTTAAAACTCTGTCCGCGACGTTCATAACTAAATTCATGTGGCTTCACCACATGTGCAGGACCAAAAGCAAGGCCAGTTGATGCCGCAATACCGCAGCTACCCGTATCGCCATGTGATTCAAAAGGCATTAATTTTAAAGTATTTACGACTGGGTCACTACTGCTGTGCTGATGAGATACAAGATCAACAGCTTCAACCTCTTCTCCTAAGCCCTGTTGAACTGCATCAATAATCTGTTCTAAGCCTGCTACAGCATCAGTATCAGGTTGTGCAATAAAAGTCAGAGTTTGACCACGACGACATCCCATGGCTAATAATTTGGTTAAACTTTTTGCCGAAACGTAAGCCCCCTCATCTACAGCAACGAGAATATCCCCTGCAAATTTCTTAGTCATATTGACCAAGTGTGTCGCGGGACGCGCATGTAGACCATGAGCGTTAGCTAAGACAATACGACGAGATGGCCAATCAGGAATCAGTTCAGCACCAATTAACTGCGCCAATTGGTGACTATCTTGCTCTTGGTTGAGGGTATGAACTTGTTCAGTATCAAACAAAATATCCATTAACCGTTGAAACCGTTGCATATCCAGTTGCTCATTACTGGCAATACACACCAAAGTCTTGAGCATTTCCTGCTGATGGCTTAAAACCTGTTCCGCTTTTACCAAACTTACAGCTGGGCTCAAAACATGCTGGTTAGAAGTGATCGACCACACTCCCTCCCCTAAATGAATCATGCTGTTTAGGTTTAAACCCGACAGAAAACCACACTCCACCATTTTTTGCTGTTTCAGCAACTGTGTTGCCTGCCAAATTAAATCTTCTACATCAAGTGCGGGAACTTGGGTGGCGATTAAATTTTCATGCAATGCCAAAGATGCGGGTTGGGCTTGTAATAATGCAATAATTTGCTCTGCAGATTGAGCCTGTTTCACTTGATCAGCGACATCGTTAATTAAAGCCCGCGTCAAAATTTGTAAGACTTGCAAATGCTCATCTGATTTCGCAGCAATCACCACTGCTAAATAAATTTTATTTTCACCGTCCCAAACAACTCCTTCAGGAAAGTGCGCCAGACGAATCCCAGTTTTTAAAATAGATTGGCGAGACTGAGGCGTCCCATGCGGAATGGCAATTCCTTGTCCTAAATACGTTGCACTTTGTTGTTCGCGCCCGGTCAACCCATGAATATAATCAGGTGTAACCAATTGGTCTTCGACCAAGATATCGACTAGACATTGCAACGCTTGTGCTTTATCAGTGGCGTGTTGTTTCATTCGAATATGTTGTATATCTAGCGCGAGCATAAAGCGTCCTTGCAAAATAGCATAGTGAAAAGCTATGCCTTTTTACTGGAGAAAAAATAAAAGTCGAATTCTACTCAGGATTTACACAAAAATCTGTATATTTTGATTTTATCTTGATAATCATTATTACGACGCAATTAAGAAACGACGAGATTCTCCAAAGCCCAGTGTTGCGATAGTTGGGTTTAGTTCTAATTGAACCGCTCTATCTCTGATTTCAGGGGTATATTTAGGTTTTTCATCGGATCACTACGCTTCGCTACGTCTTGCGAAGCAATGCGTCTCATCTCAGAAAGTTTGGTCTCCGACAAACCCGGTACGGTTCAGTTTAAGTCGTAAAATTGAAGTTAGATGTTTTTGCATAGATCCAAGTGTTAAATCATCATTGCGATTCTTGCGTACCACACCCTAGGCACGTGAAAAAGTAGAAAGCTTATATTTGTACGTGTTACGTCAAAAAGCAAAACAGAAACCGTAGCCCCAGGCAACACCCCTCTCATCATAAAATTATACCAGTCAGTAAAATACCTTTAGATTAAGCATGTGTATGTTGGTTATTATTGTTGATTATCACAATAAATTAGTGACCAAAAATCAAATTACCCCACCCTACATTAAATTACACCACACAAAATAAAAACTCTATATAACTGTTATATATAGAGTTTACTAACATACCAATTATGTTATTTAGTGTATTTTATGTTGGTGACTCTTACCAAGGTTGGTTTTTTTCAAAAGGAAGCTTTGTTTACCCAAATTATTTAGATAAGAATCTCTTTTTCCAAAGGAAAGTTGGCAAAGCCTTAGTAATGTGAGTAATTAAATCGCTTACTCTTTCTCTAGTTTGACCAGGCAATCCGATGTAATATCTGCAATGGTTCTTGCACCAGTCAATGTCATTGCCACACGCATTTCTTTCTCAATCAAATCTAGTAAATTACTTACCCCAGAACCGCCGGCAGCACCAAGTGCGTATACAAATGCACGACCAAGCATACAAATATCTGCACCCATAGCCAACATACGTACCACATCAAGACCGTTACGAATCCCTGAATCTGCTAAAATTTTGATGTCACCTTTGACCGCACTTGCAATTGAAGGAAGCGCACGAGCAGAAGACAAAACACCATCAAGCTGACGACCACCGTGATTGGAGACCACAATTCCATCTGCTCCGAAACGTACCGCATCCTTGGCATCCTCAGGATCTAAAATCCCCTTAATAACCATGGGACCCTCCCAATAATCACGAATCCACTCAAGATCTTTCCAAGAAATTGAAGGGTCAAAGTTATTTCCCAGCCAACCGATATAATCTTCCAGACCTGTCGGCTTACCTAAATATTTCGAAATGTTACCCAAATCATGCGGACGACCCAATAAACCGACATTCCAAGCCCAGTGTGGGTGCATACACGATTGCATATAACGACGTATTGCAGCATTTTTACCACTCATTCCTGAATGTGCATCACGATAACGCGCACCTGGAACAGGCATATCGACTGTGAATACTAAGGTAGAACAGCCTGCGGCTTTAGCACGTTCCAAGGCATTTTTCATAAAACCACGGTCACGTAGTACATACAGTTGAAACCACATCGGACGTTGAATCGCAGGTGCCACTTCTTCAATTGGACAAACTGAAACTGTTGATAAGGTAAATGGAATGCCCTTTTTATCTGCGGCAACCGCGGCTTGAACTTCACCACGACGCGCATACATACCCGTTAGACCTACAGGTGACAATGCCACTGGCAACGCCAAATTTTCACCAAACAATTGCGTTTCTAAGCTCAGCTCAGACATGTCATTTAACACACGTTGACGTAAAGCGATTTTTGATAAATCGTCTACATTACGCTTTAAAGTATATTCCGCATAGGCACCACCATCGATGTATTCAAATAAAAATGGCGGTAAACGACGTTTCGCAGCTTCACGATAGTCATTTGCAGAAGAAATAATCATAACTTATGTCCTATTTAATCGACTCGAACGTTGACGACGAGCTTCTTCTTCATCGATCATACGTACGCGTTGAACAACAAATTCAATATGCCCACAAGCTGCCTTACGTGCAGTCTCTGAGTCTTGACGTTCAATTGCGTCCATCACCTCAAAATGCTGGTCATGCAATTGTTCAAAATGTTGTGGTGTGGTGTAAACTTTACGTCGCCCTAACATCACGTTGTCTTGCAATAAATCAAACAAACTACGCATCATTTGGATCAGCACTAGATTGTGGGATGCTTCTGCAATCGCCAGATGAAAATTCGCATCCGCTATTGCTGCGTGGGCATCATCACCTAAAGCCTGAAAATGGCTAATCTGCTCAAAACATTGACGAATATTGATCAAATCACTGGGTGTGGCACGTTGTGCGGCATACCATGCTGTACCACCTTCAAGCACCATACGAGCTTCTTGTACATCAAAACGATATTCAGGATCCTGATCCATCAAACCGGATAATGGCTCAACGATTTGATACTGTGACCAATGTGCAGGCAACTGCTTTAAATAGGTGCCTGCACCCGCTTTGCTCTGAATAATCCCTGCGGTAATCAGTTGTTGAATCGCCTCACGTAAAGAGCTACGAGACACACCTAACTGTTCACAGAGTTGGCGTTCAGCAGGCAATCGCTCTCCGACTTGCACATTATTTTTTTCAATCAATAGACGTAAACGCTGTACCACTTTGTCGGAGACTTTCATTTTTTTCCTTGACTCGTTTACGGAATCATCCACGGGAAAACATAAGCTTGTAAGGTCACAATAATACCAATCATCACCGTAAAGATAATGCTGTGTTTTACTGTAAATCTAAATAAATCAGATTCTTTACCAACTAAACCCACTGCTGCACAAGCAATCGCGATTGATTGAGGGGAAATCATCTTACCTGTTACTCCACCACTGGTATTGGCAGCAACTAACAAGACTTCAGGCACACCGATTTGCTGTGCTGTAGTTGCTTGTAACGCTGAAAACAATGCGTTAGCTGAAGTATCTGAACCTGTAAGAAACACTCCAACCCAACCCAAGAATGGTGAAAAGAACGTGAAAGCCTGACCCGTATGTGCCAGTGCTAAAGCAAGCGTCGCTGACAGACCTGAATAGTTTGCAATGAACGCAAAAGCCAGTACCATACCAATCGAATAAATTGGGGTTTTTAGTTCATTCACGGTTTCAAAGAATGTCGAAACTGCCTCTTTAGGTTTCATGTTTAAATAAATAATCGTGATCAATGCCGCCAATATAATCGCTGTACCCGTTGCTGATAACCAATCAAACTTATAAATCGCATCATAATCTTTAATTTCAGGCACGACAGGTGGTAGCTTTTGAATCAATTGATGCAAATACGGCACTTTAATTGAAACTACTAAATCACTTAATGGGCCGTCCTTAACAAATAAATCTTTAAAAGGTTTGATGCTCCAGATCGTCACCATTGCTGTAAGTATCAGAAATGGAGACCAGGCTTTGGCTATCTGTGCCACACTATATTGTTTACGAGCTTGCTTGATAATAGTTTCATCTACCTGTATATTTTTGTCCTCAAAAAGAAAAATATGTTTTGGTTTCCAATACTTAAGCAAGATAGTTAAACTGATTAATGATGCAATTGCAGCAGTGATATCGGGTAACTCAGGCCCAACAAAATTTGATGTTAGATATTGCGCTAAAGAAAAAGATAAGCTGGCAACTAAAATAGCAGGCCAAGTTTCTTTAACCCCACGCCAACCATCCATGATTGCCATGATCCAGATCAATACAATTGGCACCATAAAGGGTAACTGACGACCAACCATTTGACTGATTTCCATGGTGTCAACACCTGAAACCTGCCCAGCGACAATGATCGGAATTCCCATTGCACCAAAAGCAACAGGTGCAGTATTAACTATCAGGCATAGCCCAGCCGCATATAAAGGCTTAAAGCCGAGTCCCACCAACAGTGCCGCAGTAATTGCGACGGGCGCACCAAAACCTGCCGCACCTTCTAAAAACGTACCAAAAGCAAACCCAACTAATAGCATTTGCAGACGTTGATCTTCTGTAATTGACAGAATAGACGAACGAATAACATCAAACTGTCCTGTTTTTACTGAAATCTTATATATAAAAACTGCACCGATAATAATCCATGCAATTGGCCACAGGCCGTAGAAGAATCCATAGACCATTGATGCTAATGCCATTCCAATTGGCATTTTGTATAAAAATAATGAGACCAGAAAGGCTAAAAAAACGGTAATTGTAGCGGCTACACTACCCTTCATGCGAAAAATAGCTAACGCTAAAAAAAAGAAAATAATTGGAACTAGCGCAATAGCACTCGAAATCCAGATATTGCCTATAGGATCATAAATTTGTTGCCACTGTTGAAGCATTGTCTACTCCTTGAAATGCTTAACTACTAGATTGAACAGTTTATTGTACTTAAACACTAAATTGGTATGACCAATTTAGTGTTTAAGAGATAAAATGTGCATTTTGTATTGGCGATATTAGTAATATTAGCCCAAAAACACAATATAAAAGATTTAATTTATTTTTTGGTATGACCAATTTTTATAATCTCTTAAAATTTTATATATTAGATTTCTTTCATAATTCACTTTTTACTCAGCTCAAAATTATGGATTCCCACAATTAAATTAAATCTTAATCCTAGTCTTTTGCCAGGGTTGCGATATCGCTCGGCAAGGATTTTGAAGGTTTTCAAAGTTCCAAATACCTGTTCAATCCCAATTCTTCTTTTATTGATTTCTTGGTTATAAAGTTTTAGCTCGAGATCTGGTTTTTAGTGCTTTTTTGCTTTTAATGGCCATAAACTATTTGGATACAATGTATAAATCCCTTGATAGCCTTTATTTGCAAGAGGCTTTGTTGCACAAACCTACCACTGAAACCTTCTTGGGGAATATAATTTCTAAATGAAGAGGTCTGCACCCAAGATCTATCGTACAACCAGTTGATCTACCTACAATAAAGCCTTGCTCAGTCAAGGAAATATATCAATTTGGTTTGATTCAGCCATCCAATGGTCGCTCGATTGACTCAACAACTGCCGATGCAAAACTTGGATGAAAATGTACTAGCCCAACAACTTCATTCCACCAATCAAGAGCAGTTGATTGCCTATAAAGTGTCTTTATTTGACTCTGACGTCAGTGTCGTTCAGCATGTGGTAGCAAAAACCCGAGGTGCACCGAAAGATTTAAGCCACCAAGTAGTTGGCTTTAGTACAAAGCAACAAGGTGAGGCTCAGTTATGTGTTACGTCGTGAGGATATTCAAGTGGTGGCAGCAGAGCGGATGTTCCTACGTGGATAATTGCTCAAAAAGATTTTATAATCGGTATTAATACCAATAATTTTGTCTTTATTGCTATGTATAGACTTAATCGTTTTGATTATTCGTCGAGAGCTTAAAGCCTTAGATGAAGTTTCAACCTTTTAAGTCAGCCAAATTTATCAGTGAATGATGCTACTCACTATTTAAAAACCTTAGATGCCAAAGTAATGCCTTCCAAGGTACAGTCCTTTGCCCAAAACTCTAAGCACTTAATACATAAACTGCATCAAAATCCGGAAAATGAAAAAGTATTTAGTTCATACGCCGCCCATGAATTGCGTAGTCCTTTAACCGCGATCAAAACTCATATTCAGCTTGCACAACTGATGGCAGAACAACAGGCAAGCTCGCCCAAATTGCAACAGAGCTTGCAGCAGGTACACCTTGGTATCCGCCGATGTACCCAGCTACTGGAACAGCTTCTAGCACTTTCCTCTACCGATCAAGTACTGAGTGATATCTAGTACAGTATTGAAATTGCACGGCTCCTGACTCAGGTGATTGCCGATTTACAGTCGCTTTATCCGGAAATTGAACCCAGTTTAACAATTGACTGACCGAGCCTGACCCGAATTGCCCTACCCGATTTTGAACTAGATACCGTCTTTAAAAACCTACTTAACAATGCTCTATTGCAGGCACAGGCAAACACCATTTCAATTGCTATGCTGCATGTGTGCTGATCATTCATAATGATAATCAAAGGTTGAAGATATGCATACTTGGGACAGCGTTTCTGGCATAAATCTCCCTAGCAAAATGGGCATGGGCTAGACTTATATTTGATGAAAATGGTGTTAAACAAATATGGCTATCAGATTCAATTTACAGTGGCGCAACCTCAATATTTAAGCATTCACATCAGCCTCGCTGCAAGCGGATCACTTACTTATGAGAAGACAGGGCTAAATTTAAAGCTGGAATATCAACCCATGTCGTATCAGCAAAATCACGCTGCAAATACTGTTTTAAATAAGCAATGGTATCTTCAGCGATCAAGGGATCTTTGGAGTTATCTGCATGATTAAAAGCAATGGCATATAATTGAACCCCGCGGAGTTTTAACAACTCAAGACTCAGCAAGGTATGATTAATACTGCCTAAACGCCCTGAAGTGACGAGAATCACCGGATAATTATGTGTCTGAATATAATCAATAGTCAGGAACTCTTCGGTTAAGGGCACCATCAGACCACCGGCACCTTCCAGCAAAATACAGTCGTAGGCCACAGCCAGCTGTTCGGTAGCCTGATGAATCTGTTCAAAGTTAATGGCTCGCCCATCCAGCCGCGCAGCAAGATGCGGTGAAGCCGGATACGTAAAAATTTCCGGCATGGTCAGTTTTTGCTGGTCTTCCGGTAACAATCCACAACCCATAATTGCACGATGCTGTTCGATATCTTCTGATATATCGACATTTCCGGTCTGAATCAGCTTTTGGGTTATGGTACGAATGCCCTGCTCATTCCAATTTTTGGCCAGAAAACCAGTAGTAAAGGTTTTACCAATTGCGGTATCAATGCCGCTGACAAAATAAATCTGTGCGCTCATGCTGTCTTCCGTGCAATGACATAAACCGGATAATAGGTCAGTGCATACTGTTTGCTTTCAGGATCTTGGAATTGTCGATAGCCGGTATAAAAATCCTGTAAGGACGATTTTGTCCACCGAAACCCCTGTGCCGTCGCCTGTACACCAGTGGCTTTGATATGCTGTAACACCTGTTTCGGATGCTCAAAATGCAAGGTCATCTGTTCTTCTGTCTGCAGCAGAATGTCAAAGCCTAAGGATTCAAGCAGTTCACAGACCTCCGCTAAAGGCAGATAATCCAAGCCTTGTCCGGTCAGTGCCTTAATTTCCTTTAAATTATTGTCCGTATAACTGGCAAAACACAGATGCCCAGAGGGATTTAAGGCCTGCGCAATGTTGAGCAACAATGCTTTTAAATCCGAGATCCATTGCAATGCAGAACACGACAGCACCATGTCCAGAGACTGCGGCAGTGGCAAGGTTTCAATATTACCAATCCCCCACAAAAGCCGATTAGATTCCGGGAAGTGCTGCTTCACTTCGACATATAGGTCATTTAAAAATAAATGATCAAAGCTATAATGCTGCATAAAAAGCCGGGTAAACAATCCTGAACCGCAGCCAATTTCCAATACCCGTTGCAAATGTGGTTGTGCCACATGCTGCTGCATGAAATGCATCAACTCTGCAGCTACGGTACTTTGTACCAGCGCATGCTGTTCATAACTGAGATTTGCCTGAGCAAAACGCTGGGCAATCTGTTTGCTGTTCATCGCGGCAAACTCCTCAGCACCTGCAGACATGCGTCCAGCTCATCCGCAGAAATGTTCTGGTTCAGGGAAATTCTGAGTCTGGAGGTGTTGGCAGGAACCGTTGGCGGACGTACTGGCAGCACATAAAACCCCTGCTGTTGCATAATTTCAGTCGCCTGAATGGTGCGTTTTGCCTCACCAATCAGTACCGGCACAATTTGCGAGGTTGACGGACAGTGATATCCCAAGTCTTGAATGCCCTGCTGACAGCGTACAGCCAATGCTGCCAAATGTACTCGTTCTGCCTGAAGCTGCTCTACCTTCTGAAAAATAAATCTAGTCCAGGCCATACATAGTGGCGGCTGGGCGGTACTAAAAATTAAAGGTCGCATGCTATTGATCAGATAGTCACGAATCACTGGTGCACAGACCAGATAACCACCAACTGAAGCCAAAGCCTTGCCAAAGGTACCGACTAGGAAATCAATTTGATCCAATACTTGATACTGTTCTGCGCAGCCCAATCCACGTTCACCGCGCACACCAATTGCATGTGCCTCATCGACATAAAGCATGACTTTTGCAAACTGCTGTTTTAATGCCACCAAAGCAGTTAAATCTGTTTCATCCCCATCCATACTGAAAATTGATTCAGTTACCACAATGATGCGCTGGATAGATTCATCTGACTGATATTTTTCTAAAAACTGAGTCAAATGCTGCAGGTCATTATGGCGGTAACGCACATAGCCAGCTTTAGATAAACGAATCCCGTCGATAATACTGGCATGTACCAGTTTGTCAGCAATGATCATGGTTTTAGCATTACTGAGCGCAGGAAGAATCCCGATATTCATGTGATAACCACTATTAAACAGCAGTACTGAACGTCCAAAAGCCTGTGACATCTGTGCTTCAAGTTGTTCAAAATTGGGAAAGTTTCCTGTCAGTAAACGTGAAGAGCTTGAACTCATATATCGCTCAGACATCGGCGTGAGGTCAAAAAATTCTTCACGTAGCGTTAAGTTGGATGCCAGACCTAAATAGTCATTGGATGCCAGATTCAGCATCTCTTGGCCATTGAGTTGCAATCGTGGCTGGCTAGAAATATTGGACTTAAACTGGCGATATTGCCCTTGCTGTTTCAAGTCATCTAGCTGCTGCTGGAAATGCTCAAGATGGTTCATGCTACTGCCTCTATCTGCTGAATCATCTCCCGCATATGCTTTAATAAAGTTTCAAGTTGCTGTGTTGAAATTACATATGGCGGCATGACATAGACCAGACGGCCAAAAGGACGAATCCAGACGCCACGGCATACACATTCAGCCTGAAAACGCGCCAAATCAATAGTTTGATGTAGCTCAACTACGCCAATTGCGCCGAGGACACGCACATCTTTGACTTGTGCCAAGGATTTTAAATCCAGTAAATATTGTTCTAGTGTCCTTTCAATCTGTTGAATACGCGTCTGCCAGTCTTGAGCCAGTAACAGCTGGGTACTTTTTAATGCGACCGCACAGGCCAACGGATTAGCCATAAAAGTTGGGCCATGCATGAACACACCCGCTTCACCACTTGAAATCGTCTCTGCTACATGGCGAGTGGTTAAGGTCGCTGACAAGGTCATATAACCACCAGTCAATGCCTTACCGATACACATAATGTCTGGTGTGACCTGAGCGTGTTCATAAGCAAATAGTTTTCCAGTGCGGCCAAAACCGGTGGCAATTTCATCTAAAATCAGCAGTACATCGTACTTTTCACACAACAACTTAGCTTGCTTTAAATATTCTGGATGATAGAAACGCATCCCGCCTGCACCTTGCACAATCGGCTCAATGATCATGGCAGCAATCTGTTGATGCTGCTGTACCAGCAGGTGCTCAAGTGGCTGTATATCTTCGGGTTGCCATGCCCCATCAAAACGGCTTTGAGGTGCCGGAACAAATAAACGGTTCGGCAAACTCGAACCAAAAATTTGATGCATACCAGTTACAGGATCACAAACCGACATGGCATTCCAGGTGTCGCCATGATAGCCAGAGCGTGTGGTAACAAAGTTAGTTTTTTGTGGTTGCTGACGTGCATTCCAATATTGCACAGCCATTTTCAACGCCACCTCAACCGCGACCGAGCCGGAATCGGCAAAGAAAATTTTATCCAGTTCAGGCGCCGTGATCTCAAGTAGCAGTTTAGACACATCAATCGCAGGCTGATGAGTCAAACCACCAAACATGATATGTGACATCGACTCTAATTGTTTTGTTACGGCCTGATTGAGTTCAGAATGATTATAACCGTGAATTGTGCACCACCAGGACGACATGCCATCAATCAGCTGGGTACCATCTTCAAGTTCAATGACTGCACCATTTGCAGCTTTAACTTTGTAACATGGCAAGGGTTGTGTCATGGAGGTATAAGGATGCCAAATATGCTGTTGATCAAAAGCGTCCTGCACAGAATTTACCCCAATTATTAAAACTAAAACTGATCTTAGCGCGTTAAATCTGAAAATGAAACGTCAAGAGCTACCAATCTCTTTTTGCTTAAGCCAGATCGGCTAAAAATTTTAAAATTGGCTCAACGAGTAACTTGGCATCAAAAAGGATGGCATCGTGCGTGCCCTGTATTTTTACCAAATTCAGATTTTGGGTTGTTAAAAACACAGATTCTTGACTAACTTTGTAAGGAACCAACATATCATTCTCGGAAAATATAAATAGCATCTTGACTGAATGATTTTTTAAGATATCCACTAGATTTAATTGCTGCAATAGATAAAGATGCTTAACCTGATAGTTTAAATCAATAATATTTAACTGTTGGTGCAATAATTTTGCACGTTCACGCGCTGCTGCGCCAGCTAAAGTGACCAAGGTACAGAAGCGCTGCATCCCGCGTTTTGGATCAGCCAGTATGGAGGATTTAAATTGTGTATATTGTTCAACTGGCATTGCCTGTGGCCATGCTTCGTTGGCCACGAAACAGGGATTTGACATACAGCAAATCACTGGCTTGGCAATTTTCAATTGTTGCTGGATTTCATTAGCCAGCAAAAGTGCCAACTGTCCACCCAAAGACCACCCCATCAAGACATCAAACGAACTCGCCTGCCTGACTTTTTCGGCCAAAAGACTTTCTACGTTAGGATCGAAAATATCCCATACTTTAACTTGATGCTGCTGCCGCAACTGTTCTACAAACGGGGTTAAGACCGCTGTTCCTAGCCCCCAACCCGTAATCATCAGTATCTTCATTTTGTCTGTTCCAATAAAAAAGGGACCAATTCAAGTTGAAATGATCCCTGTTTGTTACACGATTAATTAAGCAGGTTGCATCGCATCTACAGCCAATTCTTTAGCTGTTTTCTTGGCAGCTTCAGCTTTTAAGCCTAATTTAGCAAACAAGGCTTTGTCTTTACCTTCACCACTGTTCGGGGCAGTAAGCAATTTATCACCTGAAAATAATGAGTTAGCTCCAGCCATAAATGCCAGTGCCTGATCAGAGTCAGAGAGAGATTCACGACCTGCCGACAAGCGGATATAACTCTTCGGCATAATAATCCGTGCTACCGCAATAGTACGAATCCAGTCAATCACATCCAGTTTTTCAACATCGGCCAGTGGTGTGCCTTCAATAGGAACCAACATATTTATGGGCACCGAACCCGGGTGAATCGGCATAGTCGCTAGTTCAAACAACAAACCGACCCGGTCTTGTACGCCTTCGCCCAAGCCGACAATACCGCCACTACAGACATTAATTCCGGCATCACGTACATGATCAAGCGTATTTAAGCGGTCATCAAAGCTACGTGTACTGATGACATTGGCATAATATTCACGTGAGGTATCAAGGTTGTGGTTATAATAATCTAGCCCTGCATCTTTCAGACGTTCCGCTTGTGAGGCATTCAGCATTCCTAGAGTCATACAGGTTTCCATGCCCAGTTTCTTGACTTCCTGCACCAGTTCCAGCACATACGGCATATCGCGTTCATGCGGATTACGCCATGCTGCGCCCATGCAGAAACGGGTCGAACCGAAAGCTTTGGCCTGTTTGGCTTCAGCAATCGCCTTTTGTACTTCTACGCGTTTTTCAATTTCCAGATCAGTATCGTAATGTGCAGATTGCGAACAGTATTTACAATCTTCCGGACAACGGCCCGTTTTAATTGAAAGCAGAGTACTGACCTGAACAGTATTCGGTTCAAAGTTTTGGCGATGAATTTGCTGTGCCTGAAACAGTAAATCCATTAAAGGCAAGTCATAAATTTCTTGTATTTCGGCACGTGACCAATCATTACGGATCATCTTGTCTGCATCATCTAAAATTCCATTGAGTAAATCATACGCTGTTTTTTTTATTTTTCTTTAACGTTTTCTTTCATATTCATTGCCTGCTTAAAATAGCTTTAGTGTATCAAGCTATTTTTGAAAGCTTATTTAACCCGAATCCTGCTTAAGCCGATGATTCCTTAATTTGAATTGTTGGCTTATTTCGATGGGTTAATTGATATGCACATAGTGAGGCGTAAATTCCACGCAGAAATCCATGAAGACTACGTGCTTTACTCGTCACTAAATTGTATTGCCCCTTCAATAAGCCGAATAATATTTCTATTTTATTGCGTTGTCTTAAGTGATATTTATCTGATGCACAGAGTTGAATAGCCTGCATATTCTTCCGATGATAAGTAATTAAATCAATACCTTGATCTTTCAATCTAATTTTTAATTCTTGGCTGATGTAACCTCGATCCCCGTAAAGTTTTGCTTCTATACCAGCAACCAATTGCTCAACCATTTTTATATTAGCAACATGTCCATTCGATAAAGCAGAACAGGCAATTTCACCAAATTGATTCATCGCAATACGTAATTTACAGCCATAAAACCAGCCCATTGAGCTTCTACTATGTGATGCAATTTGGATTAATGATTTATGACGCTAAATACGTTGATTTTTACAAATTGGCAGAGTTGTTGAATCAATCCATAAATATTGTGTACCTTGGCCTTTCATCAGTGCCACATGTAAAGCATGTAGAGCTAATTCATGCATACCCAATTGGCTCAAGCCAATGTGAAAGCCCAGCAAGCGGCAAAAAAACCGAATGTTTTTGCTTTTGGCGAATATAGTCTGGATCAAAATGAAAACTGGATTGTCGGAGTTGCCGCACGCTATAACCTGTTTTCCGGGATCGATAAAAACAAGAATATTCAGGCTGCCGAACTCAAACGCTCTGCTACAGAATTACTCACTGCACGCACCCAGCAAGAAATTGAAAATCTGATTTATAAATCTTATAGCGAAGCACTCAGTGCACAGCAAAGTGATGCACTTCTGGCACAAAACTTGAAAGCCGCACAGGAAAATTTACGCATCCAAGAATTGTCTTTTAAAGAAGATATGGGCACCGCCACACAGGTCATCGATGCACAAAATATGCTGAGCGGACTACGAGCTGAAACTGCCTTGAATGCCTACAAATATGTGATGTCACTGGCCACCCTATTACAAAGCCATGGCTCGATTACAGAATTTCCGAACTACATTCAACATACCAATACCCACTATAGATGCTAAAACTCTTCAAATACGAGCAGTTCAGCTCACAACGAATAATGTGAGTGATTCACGAATCCTTGGGGAGTTACTTGATCAAATTCCGTTGGATGAACAGATTGATTCAGTTTATACAGACGAGGCTTATAACACCAAGCAATGCCGTCAAGTCATTGCAGACCGGTAAGCATATGCGGTAGTTCCCTCCAGAAAAAATGCAAAGCCTTAGAAAACTACAAAAGTTCATTCGCAAGAGCGAAATGAATTACTTCGAACCGTTAAATGTTTAGGCAGGACACTATGGAAGAAATGGTCAGGCTATCATCGGCGAAGTTTGGTCAAAACCAAAATGTATTGCATTAAATTATTAGGCGATAAATTAACGGAATTAGGTCGACCTCATACCCAAGTTGTCACTTGAATTCGAGTAACTTAGAAAAGATCTATCTCTGAAGCCTTTATGCAACAAAGTCACTCCAGATTGAGGATTTGAAAATTTATAGTGCAGTATATAAACAAATTGGTTCAGGAGCACAAAAGTAAGGTAATAACATCTTTTTTTAACAGTGATATTTTATTGTTCCCTACTCCTTACATTAAACTTTTATTTGTAGATTTACCTATCATTAACTCATTTTTCATTTGGATTTCCTATTATATTGAGATTGCTTTAAGAGATATTAAACAATAATATTACTGATAATTATTATCATTTACATTAACTAAAATGTTTTATACCGTTCCTCCATCATTTAAGCTTTCTCTTCTTAGTCTTGCAATTTTAGTGTCCCAGCAAAGTTTTGCCGATGATACTCAGCAATTACCGACGATTACAGTTACAGCGGAATCAGAACAGAGTGAGCTCAGCTCCGAACAGAGTAAGGCTTATATCATCCAAAATTCGTCAACCGCCTCAAAACTGAATATTCCACTCAAGGAAACGCCGCAAACAGTCAATGTCATCACTCGCCAGCAACTGGATGACTTTGCCTTAGATAATACCCGGGAAGTACTGCGTAATGCCCCTGGCATTATTGTCAACAATCAGGAAACGGAACGGAGCTCCTACCTTGCCCGAGGTTTCGAGATTTCGAATGTTTTAGTGGATGGCGTTGGTATTCCACTCGAAGGCTATAATTATAATAATGATAATCCGGACAGTTTTTTGTTTGACCGTATCGAAGTGGTGAAAGGCGCAAATGCCTTAAATAATGGAATTGGCGATCCTGGTGCAACCATTAACATGATTCGCAAACGCCCTACTCAGGAACTTCAGGCAGCCTTGAATGCCAGTTACGGTTCATGGAATACGCAGCGCTATGAAGCAGATATATCCTCTCCTCTCACCCAGGATGGAAAAATCAGAGGCCGTGTATTTGGCTATCAACAGAATGGTGACAGTTATCTGGATCGTTATGAACTGGAAAAAAACGGCATAGGTGCTGTTGTGGAGGCAGATGTAACTGACACAACCCTATTGACCGCAGGCTATACTGAAAGCAATCATAAGCCGAATGGTGTGAATTGGGGTTCTAATCCACTGATCAATACCGAAGGCGAGCAGCTCAGTTACTCACGGAATTATAATTACAGCCCAAGCTGGACCTATTGGGATAGCAATATTAAAAGTTACTTTGCCGAGCTTGAACAAAAACTGGCAGGCGACTGGACAGCCAAACTGACTTATGATGAAAAACGCACACAACGTGATTCAAAACTCTTGTTTCTGTCTGGAAAACCTGGCGCAAATGGCACTTCAGGTATCTTCCTCTACCCAGGCATGTATATTGATGACAATAAAGAACAACAAGCCAGCCTGAGTTTTAGCGGCACCTATCCGCTTTGGGGACAACGCCATGAAGCCTCATTGGGCTATGTCTGGGCCAAAAATCGTCTGGATGAATTGGGTTATGCTGGCAGCTTTGTCAATCCGCTGACCACAGATTTAGCCAGCTTTACACCAGAAGAACCAAGCTGGGATCTATCGAAAACCAGTGGGGAAATGCATATCCGGCAGAAGAACCAGAGCCTTTATGCTGCGACCCGACTGCATCTGAATGATGATCTGAAACTGCTTTTAGGTGCGAACTATGTTCAGGCTGAAAGCAGTGGTAGCAGTTATGGGACCGACACCATTTATGATGAAGATAAAGTTTTACCCTATGCCGGTTTGACCTATAACTTTAGCCCTGAATATACAGGTTACCTGAGTTATACCTCGATTTTCCGTCCGCAAACCACCAAAGCAGATGATGGCAGCATTAACAAGCCGATCGAAGGTGAAAGCTATGAAGTCGGAGTCAAAGGTTCTTGGCTAGATGACAAGCTTACCGCCACCATGGCTGTGTTCAGAACGGAGCAAAGTAATTATCCGCTTCGTGATTCTGATGGTATTCCGACTTTACGCACAACTCAGGTCAGTGACCTGCGTTCCCAAGGCTACGAGTTTGGCTTGGCGGGACAACTGACCGACCATTTTAACTTAAGCTTTGGTTATACCCAGTTTAGCCTGAAAGATCTGATCAATGGCGGTGATGCGCGTACCTTCAATCCAACCCAGTCTTTTAATCTTTTAACTACCTATCAGGTGCCGCAACTTCCAAAACTGAAACTGGGCCTTGGTGTGCAGTGGCAAGATCAGACCTATCTAGATGTGCCTGAAGCAACCGCCAATGGAGTGATTACCCAGAAAGCTGGAATCATTGAGCAGGATGCTTATGCGCTCGTGAACTTAATGGCCAGCTATGAGCTGAATGAGCATATGACCTTGCAAGCCAATGGTAATAACCTGACCAATGAAAAATATCTGTTCAATTTCCCGAATCAGCAAGGTTTTTATGGTGCACCAGCAAATTACAGCGTTGCTGTGAAATTTAAATACTGATTTTCAAACTTAGCCTTGACGACATGTTCAGGGCTAAATCATCACTACATACACAAAAACAGGTAAAACAAATGAAAAAAATGATCGCTCTGACCCTCGGACTGTCTATGACACTTTCAGCTCAGGCGCATATGCTTTGGCTGGAACGTGGCACAAATCAGCAGACTCATGCGTTCTTTGGTGAATATAGTGAACAGCTCAAAGAAACGCAGCAAGGTGCCCTCAAGTCTTTCAATCAGGCAAAGGCCGTTCAGGCCAAAAAAACATTTAGTCCTCAAATGCAACAGGATCATTTGCTCTATGCAACCCAAGGCCAGACCGATGTCCAGCTCACTCATGAATTGATCTATGGAGAATCATTGCTGAGCTATCATGCCAAATCCGGCAGACAAAACTTGAAAGCAGAGTCCGAACTGGATATTGTCCCGACCCAGATCAACAGCAATACATTTACGGTACTGTATCAGGGTAAAGCTGCTGCGGATGTTGAAGTCACAGTCTTTTCCCCGCAATTCTGGCTAAAAAAATACACCACCAACGGCCAAGGCCAGATTACGATCGCCACGCCATGGAAAGGTCAATATGTCATTGAAGTTGGCAAAGAAGCAGACAAGGCCGGAAAATTGAATCAGCAGGCCTATAAAAAACAGTATCTGGTAACGACTTTAAGTTTTGTTTATTAAGTTTTTAGATTTTCATCAGTATAGATTTATTCAAGGCCAAATATGATGTCTGTTGTAGTGCAGCCACTCGCCATTTTCTATCGCTTAGGCATGAGCTTTGGGATGGGCTACTTGTGCAGTTATTTGATCGCACTCGATCTGGCTTACTTTCTACAGGCTTTTCTGCCCAAAGCAGAATCCATCTATTTGGCCGCCGTTATTGCCCTGATTTTTTATGTCTGTTTTGTGATTGGCATCTTCTGTATCCAGAGTTTAAAAAAGCTTTCGGTCTATAGCCTGCTTCCTTTCCTTAGCTTATTTACCATCTCCCGCTTCATAGGTTAAACCATGCATAAATCTGTCCGTCAATCCATGGCATGGCTACATTCATGGTTAGGTTTAAGTTTTGGCTGGCTGCTCTTCGCGATCTTTTTAACAGGCGCGGTCACCTATTACCGGCATGAAATCAGTATATGGATGCAGCCTGAATTTGCCTCAATACAAGTCAATCAGGAAACTGCCTTAAAATCTGCTTACAGCTATTTACAGCAGCATGCACCGGACGCCCAAAACTGGTATATCGGAGTCGCCAATCAAGATTCACCTGTGAATAAAGTCTACTGGCAAAAAGCGGATGGTGGCTATGAAGTCAAAACCCTGGATGCTTCGACAGGAAAAGAATTAAACCTCTCGGCCACCCAAGGGGGAGATTTTTTCTATAATTTTCATTTTCAGCTCTATGGTATGCCCTACACCATTGGTCGGCTGATTGTGACGATTGCTGCCTTTATCATGTTATTGACTCTGATTTCAGGAATCATTACCCATAAAAAAATCCTGACAGACTTTTTTACCTTAAGAGCATTTAAGGGGCAGCGCTCCTATCTGGATTTTCATAATGTTAGTTCAGTGATTGCCCTGCCGTTCTTTTTGACCATGACATTTACCGGGCTGGCGATTTTCTTTTATATCGTACTGCCTTCCGGCATGAAAAAACTCTATCCAGACAATCCCTTTCAGTATTTTGAAGAAATTCGCACAGTCAATGTATTGGCCAACTCTGTGGTTCCGGTGAAAACCGAGATGCTGCCAATTCAACATTTTATTAGCACGGCGCAGCAACACTGGGGACATGCGGAATTTGACAATATCACGGTCAAGCAGCCCAATACCCAGCTGGCACACATAACCTTAACACAGCTCAAAGATCATTCCATTACCAGAAATCAGGCACAGCTCATTTTAAATGCTGCTACCGGAAAATTGCTTGAAAATACACGCAATGAAAGTGCAATTGCCATACTCAATGCCGGCATGTATGGTTTGCATATGGCACGTTTTGCTGAACCTGCTTTACGTTTAGGATTGTTTTTCTCTGGCATATTGGGCTGCGCCATGATTGCCTCCGGTCTGCTGCTGTGGAGTCTGAAACGCCAGATTCAGAAAAAATCAGCGCGGTTTCATCTCGGACATTATTTGGTGAACCGCTTGAATATCACCATGATACTTGGCTTGCCGATTGCCATGCTGGCTTATCTCTATGCGAATCGTTTTATCAGCATCCCTGTAGGTGCACCAAATTATGAGATTTATAGTTTTTTCAGTATTTGGCTCGGCAGTTTCATTCTGGCATGTTTAACACCGCAGCAATATTTATGGAAAATTCAGCTTAAAATCCTGATTGGTACTGCTTTTATGCTGCCGCTGATCAATATTTATTATCTCATTTTCCATGATTATATTGATTCTTTTACAACTTACTGGCCATTTCTGCGAATCGATCTGATGCTGTGGAACTTGGCACTTCTCGCCCTATTGTTACACCAGAAAATTACCCCTATTCAGCAAAAGGCGGTCAATAAAATTCACGCCAAACTAAAAGTTACGCAACAGGAATCATCAACATGATATGGATTGCAGTGATCGGTCTGCTTTGGCTGAGCTGTTCTGGTTTTTATGCGGTAAGTGCAAAGCAGATCCTAAAAACCCGAAAATCTCGTTACGCTTTTTTAGCTAATTTTCCTACGCACACTAAATTCACTGCGGGTATTTTCTTATTCGTCGCGATGTTTTTATTACGTACCCAGTTTAGCTCCAGTATTAGCTTTGTGGCTTTATGGGTATTTCTAAGCCCTGTACTGTTTATCTTTATCTTAAAAATGAATAAAGCATTTTAGTATTTATTTAAAATCAGAAAGTAGTAAACAGCCTAGTGCGCTACTTACATGCCCTCTATTGAACCAATCTACTCAGTATCTGCTAAACCTTGCCAACCTACTTTTAAATATTTCAGATTCATTATTTTGGCTAGAATCAGAAATTTAAATTGGTAGGTATTTGGTAGGTAGGATTCTTTTTAACTTCATCCAATACTTATATTACGGTGAGGGTCACCGATAAAATAATCAATTAATGGTAGAAGGAATCACGCCATGGCTTTTAAAAATATTTCAGATCAAACTAACGGTTTTTATATTCCCTGTGTTTCACTTTTTGGTCCGGGCTGTGCTAAAGAAATCGGGATAAAAGCACAAAATTTAGGTGCCAAGAAAGCGCTGATTGTAACTGATGCGGGGCTGTTTAAATTTGGTGTTGCAGATGATATTGCAAATTATTTGAAAGAGGCGGGTGTTGACAGTTATATTTTCCCAGGCGCGGAACCCAATCCAACTGATATTAACGTGCATCATGGAGTTACAGCTTATAATGAAAATGCCTGTGATTTTATTGTATCGTTAGGTGGGGGTTCCTCACATGACTGTGCCAAAGGCATTGGTCTAGTCACTGCAGGTGGCGGACATATCCGTGATTATGAAGGGATTGATAAAAGTACCGTCCCGATGACACCACTGATTGCAATCAATACCACGGCAGGGACAGCTTCGGAGATGACACGTTTCTGTATCATTACCAATACCGATACCCATGTGAAAATGGCGATTGTAGATTGGCGTTGTACACCACTCATTGCGATTGATGACCCTAAACTTATGTTGGCCAAACCTGCAGGGCTGACTGCGGCAACAGGTATGGATGCCTTGACGCATGCAGTAGAAGCTTATGTGTCTACGGCAGCAAATCCAATCACTGATGCCTGTGCAGAAAAGGCGATTACCATGATCAGCGAATGGCTTAGCCTGGCAGTGGCGAATGGGGATAATCTGGAAGCACGGGATGCCATGAGCTATGCCCAATATCTTGCCGGAATGGCCTTTAACAACGCCTCTTTAGGATATGTGCATGCGATGGCACATCAGCTCGGAGGCTTCTACAACTTGCCGCATGGTGTTTGTAATGCAATTCTGCTCCCCCATGTTTGTGAATTTAACCTGATTGCTTGTCCTGAACGTTATGCCAAAATTGCCCAATTGATGGGGGTGAATACAGAAGGTTTAACCGTAACTGGAGCAGCTTATGAAGCGATTGGCGCCATTCGTCAGCTTTCGGCTTCAATTGGTATTCCATCTGGGCTGACGGAATTAAATGTAAAAGAAGCTGACTTGGCCATCATGGCGGAAAATGCACAAAAAGATGCCTGCATGTTGACCAATCCACGTAAAGCCAACCATGCCCAAGTGGTAGATATTTTTAAAGCGGCGATGTAGTACCTCAATGTAAGTATTCTCTCCAAGTATCTGACTTACATTTTTAACAGCCCCTGTTTCACTTCCTGAGGAAGTGTGCCAAGAGCAGACATGCATTTTCCTGTTCCTGGCTGATCCTTTTGCCTTCATAAGAGGATAAAAGCGGGGGGTGTTTCTTTTTTATGAAGTCCCCTTCATTATTAATATCGACATTAATCCCATGGTAGAAAAATGCCACTATTTTTTTAGCCCGTTCTAGCCATAAATAAAATTTCATAGCGTATTATCTTACGATTATATTTGATCCCTGAGGAATAAACTGCGCGTCCTTCAAATGACATGAAGGTGAGCGTAGCTGATATCAAGCATCTAGGCAAACAGCAAACTGGGTAGCCACTGATAAAAATTTTAGGATCAGGTTCAGTCTAAATTAATAAGTAAACTCACAGTAAGCAAGGATAATACTTAATATTCCAGAATATTCCTATTTTAACTGTTTAGCTTTGTACCGACAGTTACATCAGCTTTAAAGATTTTTATATTTTAACAGAGTCTGATGAACGGGATGGTTTTTGGGCATCAGTTCAATCAGGCGTTCTACAGCATCAATCGCTTCAGGAAAATGTGCCACATGTTTCAGCAAGACATCGGTTTCATTAGCCTTGAAAATGGCATCGCTCAGGCGTGATTCCAGACAATCTCTCCAAGCGCATAGAAATGGACTTTCTGTTTTGGCCAGAAATACGCCGGTACATAATTTCAAGGCTGAATCGATATACCCAGCATCTAAAGATTGCTCTGTCATTAAAAAATCAGCCTCTACATGCGCCAATAAACGATAGGGTCTGGAACCCAGCATACCACCTAATAAATCGCGTAATTGTGACATTTCTGCTTTTAAAGTACCCATACTGACCTTGCGCTCGCCATATAAGGCTTGATGCAATGTATCTAGACTCAGACCCTGCGGACATAAGGCTAGAATGGTCAGAATTTCAATCTGTCGAGGAGTCAGAACCAACATCTTGCCATTAAACAGCACTTGAGGTACTGAAAAAGCTCGAATAAACAGGCGCTGCTTCTGGCATTCTAGTAGAGCCGACTGGATGATCGTAGCACAGCGCTCCGCAGCTAGTAGTGCTAAACTGTTATGCTTTGGCCAGGTAGTCGACAGATCAATGACACCTAAGACCTGTTTTGAATAGGGATCAATAATCGGGGCAGCGTAACAAACCCAATCATGAATGGAGGACATGTAATGTTCACTGGAAAAGACACAGCTGGATTGTTGAGTTTTTAAGGATAATGCCAATGCATTGGTTCCGACTAGCTCTTCGCGCCATTGCCCACCTTCAATAAAATGTACACTTTCTGCGGCACTTTGCATTTGTGGGCTAGAAGCTGCCCAAATGATGGTGCTGCCGATATCTCCGACCGCCAGCACCATAGAAGATTGCTCGGCAATATGTTTTAAATCCTGAGCACAATGTTGCAGGGCTTGGGCTAAAGTTGAGGAAGAAGTGGTCTTTTTTAAATCCGTCAGCGGTGCTGCTAAACGATTCTTCGGGATTTCAGCCGAGGATGAACGTTGCCAGGAGCTGGCAATACTCTGTCCCAGCTGTTCTGCATGTAAGGGAGACAAACTGCTGTTTTGCCGAAGCTGATCAGTATTGTGCCTTTTTTCCATCAAATCTTGTTTTGTCATCATTCCTTATTCTCACAACAATTCATGATTTACATCCGCTGTAATCGTTATTTTTTTAAAATGGATGAAAATATCGTGAACATGCTAGCCCCAACCTTTTTCCAACCTTATACCAGTTATATTAATCAAATAAGGTGCAGAAGTACCTTATACCAAAGCTGTAGAAGCGGTTTTGCCATACGAAAATAAGCAAAGGAAATAAATATGCGTTACGTCGATCCTAATCAACCTGATTCAAAAGTTCATTTTAAAGCACAATACGAGAATTTTATTGGCGGCGAATGGGTCGCTCCGGTCAAAGGTGAATACTTTGACAACATCTCTCCGGTAGATGGCAAAGTCTTTACAAAGGTTCCGCGTTCTTCTGTAGAAGACATTGAATTGGCCCTGGATGCAGCGCACAAAGCCAAAGAACAATGGAACAGAGCATCGCCGACCACCCGCTCCAATATTCTGTTGAAAATTGCCGATCGTCTGGAACAAAATCTGGAACTGCTGGCAGTGGCAGAAACCTGGGATAACGGCAAACCGATCCGTGAAACGCTGGCTGCCGATATTCCGCTGGCTATTGACCATTTTCGTTATTTTGCCGGCTGTATCCGTGCCCAGGAAGGCGGCATTTCCGAAATCGATGAAGATACCATTGCTTATCATTTTCATGAACCGTTGGGCGTCGTGGGTCAAATTATCCCGTGGAACTTCCCGATTCTGATGGCTGCCTGGAAACTGGCACCTGCCCTAGCTGCAGGTAACTGTATCGTGCTGAAACCTGCGGAACAGACTCCGGTCAGTATTCTGGTTCTGGCTGAACTGATTCAGGATATTTTGCCGCCGGGCGTGTTGAACATCGTCAATGGCTACGGGGTCGAAGTCGGCCGTCCACTGGCGACCAATCCCCGTATTGCCAAGATTGCCTTTACCGGCTCGACTGCCGTCGGCCAAATGATAATGCAGTATGCAACTGAAAATATTATTCCGGTAACGCTGGAACTTGGCGGTAAATCACCGAATCTGTTCTTTGCCGACATCATGGATCAGGAAGACGATTATCTGGACAAGGCACTGGAAGGCTTTGCCATGTTTGCCCTGAATCAAGGTGAAATCTGTACCTGCCCTTCCCGGGCCTTGGTACAGGAAAGTATTGCCGATGAGTTTTTAGCGCGTGCAGTAGAACGGGTACAACGCATTAAAACCGGTCATCCACTGGATACTGATACTATGATTGGCGCGCAAGCTTCTCAGGAACAGCAGGACAAGATTCTGGGCTGTATTGCCACTGGCCGTGAAGAAGGTGCACAGATCCTGACTGGCGGTGAAGCACGTCAGGAAGTCGGTCAAGGTTTCTATATTGAACCGACCATCTTTAAAGGCACCAATGACATGAAGACCTTTCAGGATGAAATCTTCGGACCTGTACTGGCTGTGACCACCTTTAAAGACTTCGACGATGCGATCAAGATCGCCAACGATACGATTTACGGACTCGGTGCCGGTGTCTGGTCACGTTCGGCACATACCACCTACCGCGCTGGTCGTGCTATTCAGGCGGGTCGGGTGTGGACCAACTGTTATCACATCTATCCTGCGCATGCGGCTTTCGGTGGTTATAAAAAATCAGGCATTGGACGTGAGAATCACAGAATGATGCTGGATCATTATCAACAGACCAAAAACCTGCTGGTGAGTTATTCAACCAAACCAGCCGGGTTCTTTTAAAAAGTGAAATACATTCAAAGCGAACTTCGGTTCGCTTTGAATGTATGGTAGCTAACTTTCACAAAATATCAGCAACATCTTCAAGCTGCGGCCAATTCAAATAAAGTTTTTAGTCTATAAACACTTTTTTTAAAGGAAAGAGCCTCACCTCAAATTTCTATTTGCAATAGTGTCATTTCAAGATAATTTCACTCTATAAAGATTTCGCCACATTCTCCAGCCATTCAGTGCAAGAAGAATAAAGAGAAAATAGAGTACGGCTGTTAAATACAATGATTTATGGGTGTACATACCGACATAAATCACATCTAACACACACCATAATCCCCAGCTTTCAATATATTTTTTTGCCGCCCAATAACTTGCCACCAAGCTAAAAGAGGCCAACATGGAATCCAACCAAGGGAGTGATGCTGTGGTGAAATGAGCAAATAAGGCGCCAATCACCAGACCGGCGACAATACCCACAATCAGGCTATATACCCAGATTTTTTTATTCAAATAGCCAATCTGCACGGTGATAGCCTGGTCATGATTTTTCTTCGACCAGCTATACCAGCCATACAGTTGCATCAAGATAAATACGGCTTGTAATGCTGCGTCTGCAAATAAATTGACACGATAAAAAATAATGATATACAGAAATACAGCGACAATATTCACCAACCAGCAGGCTTTATATTGTTTAGACGTCAACCAGACACCTAAAACGTTTAAAATAAACGCTGCAATTTCTATATTTTCCATAGCAATATAACCTGATTAAGCAGCCAATTTAGAAGTTCAGATTGAATGACAAGGTTGCTGTACGCGGCGAACCCAAGAATAAATAATCGTCACCCAAAAATTCACCTGCATCACGCCAGTATTTCTTGTTGAACAGATTATTAATATTCAAGCGTAGCAATGCATCGGTCGTATTTAGTTTAAATTGATAAGCAGCGCCTAAATCAACCACACTATAACCTGCAACTTTCGCAGCACCCTCTTTGTTGGCATATTTGCTGGAACTGTATTGACCACCTGCCAGAACAGTGAAACCTGCAATGCTCGGTACGTTATAGCGAAGATGTGTTGCGAAACGAGCTTTTGGCACGTTTTGCGCCTGATGATTACCATATTCAACCGCTTCCACATTTTCTAAACGGGCTTTGGTCAAGGCTAAAGATGAAGTTAAGGCCAGATGGTCGGTTAATGCACCATTCAGTCCTAATTCCAGGCCCTGACTATGCTGTTCGCCTTCCGCAATAAAATAGCGAAGTCCTGAAATCGGCTTGCTATATTGATTGTCCTGACGTAAATCAAAAACGGCTGCAGTCAACAGGAAATCATGGATCTGTTGTTTGAAACCAATTTCATATTGCTCTGAATAGATCGGTGCTAGAGTTTCAGCCGCATTCTCTGCAAACCAAGGCGCTGTTTTTCCACCTGACAGGCCTTTAGCATACGAGGCATAGACGGTGGTCGATTCCAAGGGGCTATAGCTGATCGCAAATTGCGGTAAAAATTTGCCTAAATCAGTATCGCGGACTTTTACCCGATCTGCATCATATGCTTGTTCATCCAGCTCGATCCATTTTCCGCCAATCAAAGTGGTCCAATGTTCATTCCATTCAATCCGATCAAGAAACGTCAATGCAGTTTGTTTACTGTCTAAAGCTTTAAAATAAGGACCTAGATTTCCTTCTTCTGGGATCCTGTCGTAGGTATCTTGGTAAATATTACCAACATAGTCTTCTGAATTTATGTACTGGTTTATACCGTTGTAACGATTTCTAGATTTATCGGTGTAAGTCAAATCAAAGTTAAGGTGATGTTGTACCCAATTGGTATCAATCACCCCATCCAATTTGACTTTAAATTGGTTGGTTTTAAAGGTGTCATCCGGATTACGAAAATCATAAATATCATACTCGCCAGCTTTACCAAACGTGTTACAGGAATACTCTTCCAGACAGCCTTCCCGATAATAACCATAAGCAAAGCTTGAATAGTCATCAACTCTGGATTTACTGTGTGCTGCAACGAGTCCCAGGTTCCAGTCACTATTCAAAGCATAGCTATATTTTAAACTGCTATTCAGACTATCGATCTTGACCGGTTTACCCCAAGTCTGATAACCCAGCAATCGATCCCATTTCACATTTTCTGGGACTTTGCCATCGAGTAATTGATAACCTGGCACTGATTTTTGTTCGGAACGCTGTGCTTCAAGATCAAATTCCAATTTAGATTGCTCAGATGTTTTCCAATCTAAGGCCAATGCCGCTAAATAGCGTTCACCCTCCACATGATCGACATAAGACTCCATCTGTTCATTCACCAGATTGATGCGATATCCGAATTGTTGCTCATCACCCAAAAAACCACCGAGATCAGTTGCCACTGAAAACTGGCCGTGTTGATCGGCCGAGAATGTCAGTGCCTGAATATCTTTCGGTCGCTTGGTGACATAATTCACAACCCCACCCGGGGTCGACATCCCACTTTGAATCGCGGACATGCCTTTTAAAATTTCCACACGTTCTTTGTTTTCAAGTGCGACGTTTTGTTCACCACGAATCACATTGCCATTAATGAGGTAGCTAGATGCCAAATCGAGTGCAAAGCCACGCGAGACAAAGTTTGGATAATAGCCAATTGCAGCATAGCCATCACCGATCGCCGCATCATTTTTTACAACATCGGTCAGCACACGCGCGTGTTGTTCAGCAATGAGATCAGCAGTCAAAATAGAGACCGATGCAGGTATTTTTTGCAGACTGTCCGTAGCAAATCCCTCAACATTCACTTTAGCACTCGAGTAAGGAATGCTTTGATCGGCTGTGATAACAATCGTGTCAAGCTGTCGAACATCGTCTTCAGCATAAGTCAGCGGGGCTAAACACAGCTGCGACAGAATGATCATATTTAAAGATCGGATTAATACATTCTGTTTGAGTTGACGAGTGTTCATACGAAACCTTATGTCTGTGAAGTGGGTGATGATGCTGGGTTTAGAGAGAGCATTGAGAAGATTGCAATTCATCTTGAATGAGCCGGGTTAAGGTCTGGGTAAATTGTTGACCTTGTTCGCCAAAGAACCAGTCCACATGACCGATAATCCAGTCGTAATAAGCAGCATCTGCATGTTGCTGGTTTTGAGTAATCCCAATAAAATACTCAAGCTCTGAAAAAGCGAAATCCAAATGCACGATTTTCAGTAGTTCTGGCAAAATACTAAAATCTTCTTGTGGATGTACTTCAGAAAAATAAGCATGTAGAAAGGTGGTTAAACCAGCTTCATCAATCTGAATATGTGGGCTCTGCTCTAATTCCAACCAATCAATGAAATTACGTTCAATCGTCACAGCCAGATCATAAAGTGCAGAGTTTCGGTCAGATAAACCAAAATCAATTACGGCAGTAATTTCAGCTTTGGCATCCGGCGCTGACCAAAACAGATTAGAAGCGTGTAAATCGTTATGGGTCCAAATTTTGCTTGCCTGTTGCAATACAGGCTGAATACGCTGGTGAACCTGTAAGATTCGATCTAAAAAGTAAGGATCTAAATTTTTATCGGCAAAATAACGGCTTAATTCTGAACTGTTTGCAATGCGCTGTTGAATGGCTGTAATGATATTTTCACTGTCTAAAAGCTGCTGATTGGAAACCAAATAAGATGCTGATCTGCCCTGCTGTTCGGGAAAATCCTGCATCGCCAGATGTAGTCTGGCCAGTAAAGCCCCTGCCTTGGCGGCATGTTCAGCATAGAAAAAAGGTTTCCAGGATTGCTGATCTGCATACAGATCTAAACCGGCTGCTTTTGCATAAACTTCATAGGTCCAGTCACCCAGCTCTAAAGCAGTCAGATCTTGATTTGACCTAATCAATGCTGCAACAGGAATTTCTTTGCTGGCTAAATGCTGAAGAACGGCATGCTCCTGTAAAATATCGTGGGCACGACGAAATGAACAATGACTGCGCTTGATCAAATACTGATGCGCGACTGCTTCATCCCTGCTCACAAAATCCTGCTCCACCTTGACCAGCGCCGCAGATGAAAATGGCCGGGGACTACACCACAAAATCTGAATATGACCTTGTAAACAGGAATAATGCTGCTGCAGGCTTTGTAATTCTGGATCAGAAATATGTGCCCAGTCTTTATGTTCCCAGGCATTGCCCATACCATGACCTAAATCATTGGTAATTATGGTCATCATCACTATTCCTGAGCTAGATCATTATCTAATAATGGAAAATCATTGTTTAGGCGAACATGCAAACAGTATTTTTAAATACATTTAATATTGAAGACACGCCCTAAAATTAAGTGGTACATACCAGTATTGAATTGGAGGCAAGTTTAGCCTTATAAATATAAAAATAAAATAGATCTCTCGCATAAATCAAAAAATGATCTTCTTTTTGGTTAATATTCGAACTCCAGATTTCTTAGCATTCGCGCATAATCTGCGGATGAAATATATCGATTCAAACAAGCTTTCTGATCCTCAGTTCAAGCGATAACATAGTTTTGAAATGCACCGTAATTCATTTTCATGACTTCACTAAGTAGCTCTTTAAATCCATGTTCCTCAGCAGCAAATTCTACCAGTGATTCATTGTTCAGATCAGTAACACATGCCATGGTCGAATGACCTGTACACTATGAGCTTTGAATTCGCCCAGGTATATTTTGTTGAATTACGTTTTTTTTATTAAGATATTTAAGGGAAAATTCTCACGAAAAAAATGTTTTTTATCACTGAACCATATACAAGTAGCTAAATTATCCTGCAATTTTTCAACCATCATTGGATGACTACCGTAAACTAGGTAAACAATATCACCAATATAGATATTATTCATCTTTAGTCAGCCAAGTATAAGATCAAAATTCTGAAACTTCTGATAAATAAATTAATGCCATCAATTGAGGACTTTTTTTAAACTGAGAAAGCGTTTATAAAGTCCAATTAAGTCCTTGTCCCATTTCATAAATAATGAGTATTAATGCAATTACCATTAGTAAAATCACAATGGCTTCGACCTTAGTGAGCATCTTAAATTCTCCACCTTTCATCTTTTATATAATAAACAAAGTGAACAATAAGTAACAATAAGGTTACAAAAAATTACTAGATGTTACAAAAACAGGGCTGGTAAAGAAAAATCTCTCAGAGGAGGTGCTAATTCTTTTCAAACTTAACCTTATGTACTGGGCGATATCCTGTATAAGACTCATGACATACCGCGATTAATCAACACCACCTTCTTCTTCTAAACTTAATAAGAAAGTATGGACACCCTGCATGTCATTTAACTCAATATTATTGCCGATCCATTTCATCGTAGTTGGTTCCATATTGTTTATGTCTTCTTGGATTTTATTGTAGGGGGGATTACCGCAGTTGACCATTGCCATGCTCTTTTTATAATTTGCCATTAAATTATCTTCGCTATAAAAGATTTTTAAGAAAATCGGTCTGTATTTGGCCAATTAACGCTACAAAAAAACTCATCCGATAAGTATTCTTACCTAAACCCAAGGTTCTATAACTTGGATCCTGAATATCTTACATACGCAGACATAGCTCATACATCGGAATTTAAACTTAGCCTCTACACTGAAATTAAGTTTTAGAAACATAGAGGAAATTCAGATGGAAAAGTATTCAAAGATTCTAATCCTGAGCTTATTTGGATTTACTGGAACAGTAGCTATTGCAGATGAATCCATTCCAATAGAAGCAACTGCCGCCGCCGAAGCGCAACAGGTTGCTTTAGATTATGGAAATGAGAAAGACAAAAAATCTGAATCATCTGAAAGCCCTTAATTAAAGGAATGCCGGTCAGTTAAGAAATTGACTGGCATTTTTTTGGGTATTTCTGTGGTGTCCCTTTCACAACTCGTGGGCAACTCCTCACTCCCCTCTCAGGCAAAACATATCTCTTAGATTTTTCCAGTAAACTTTCTAAATGTTTAGGTAAATTACCTGCGGAGTCTAAAGAGTCGAATCTTAATATATTCAGAATGCCAATAGATGCAATATGAAAGCTGATTCTCAAAGGACTGAATTTTGCACGTTGAGCCATATGTTTCATTTGTCTTCTTAGAATATTGTAGGCAATAAAGCCCCCCATAATTATTGACAAACTAAATCAGGTTGCTTGTTCCTCAAATGCTTGCCCTCCTGTAAATCACTTTTGATTTCTCGGTAACACATTTTTATTTCCCAGCGCTGAGCATAAAGCTTCGCCAAGCCTATCAGTGGCTATGTCTTTGGGTTCATTAATAAAGTGATATAACGTCTAATTTTCCCTTCCTGCTCAACTTCAATCAAACGCACTTCCCAATACCCTGTTGCCATTAGAGGCCAAAAGCCGCTGTAAACTGGATCCTGAACTAAAAATCTATAATCAGGAAATCAATAAAGAAGAATAGAAATTAAGTATGGATTGGCAGTCTAAAAACTTTCAAAATGCTTTCAGAACGTTATCGCAATAGAGCTAAAAGCCCCCCTTTTGAGATTCAATCTAGTTGCTGGAATTTATAATTTGCAACTGAGTAAGAATGATTTATGAAGGAGGTCTAATGCTAATCTAAGAAAATAAAGAAATCCTAAAAACATTTAACTTTTTAGGATTTGAATGGTCAGGATATAAATATAAGCTTATGCTTGAATATCTAAGATCATTTCAATTTTGTCCTGTGACCAGATTTCGATGTCATATTCAATCACTAGATCATCTGATTTTGAAATACGTTCAATATAAGTGGCGGTTTGACTTAAAGGAATACCCAAGTGCTGGCTCTCAAAATGAGACACACCGGTATTTTTAATTTTTAACTGACTACTCGTGTAATTATAATGAAAGTGATTTTTAATGACGTCTTGGACCGAAGTAATCACATTATAATTCAGCACATCTGGAAACAGCGCAACAGGTAAATAATTATATTCTAGAAGTACTGGTACATCATCAGCATAACGTAAACGGATAATTTCAATAAAGCCCAATTTACGATTTTCTTCGCTAAAAAGATTACTGTGATCCAATCGCTCCAGCTGTCTGGTCGAGATCAGTTCAGTTCTGGCATTAAAACCCTGTGCCTTCATATAAGAACGAAAATTTTCAATTGAGTTTGGATAATATTGAATTTTTTTATTACTCACGAACCAGCCGAGATTTTGCCGTTTGAAAATTTTATCTTCGGCACGAAGCTGTTCATAGGCCTTACGCACTGTTTCCCTTGAACAGTCAAACTTTAATGCCAAGTACCGTTCGGATGGAATTATTTGATTAGAACTGTAATTTTTCAATTCAGCCTCAATCAAATCTCTGATTTCCATATACTTCATTCAGTGAATCCAGTGAGTGCTCATAAGTGATAAAGATAGTACTAAATTAAAGAACAGAGGAAAATTGAAAACAAGGTACAGATCAGTAAAAAGATGCATTCCCTTGTTTTAATGAGAATGTTTAGCAGCATGATTGATACGTGATTCTGAGAGAATATCGTTGTCCACTCATAATGTTCTCATTTATGCAAAAAGAATAGACTAAATTTGTCTAGGAGAGTGGTGACAGTCTAATCTAATTAAAAGGCATCTACAAAATCGGCGGCTATTCGTAATAGTCGACTGAGAAAATCACGTACCTTGATTCTAGACATTATTGCCCACCTCTACTAGCACATTTCCTGACACAGTCCCTATCTATACATTTGAATGCCTTTGACTATTAAAGATTATCTTTAATAAAATGAGCTTTATAGGGCAATATACTAAGATCTCCAGACTGTTGAATCCGGCAAGCGCACTGAGTGCGGTTCCGTAACGTGACACTGGGTAACGTCTTGGACTGCTGTATGTAGACAAAAAATGAAAGCTGCGGTTTAAAGCTGGCGTCCTTCAAAATTTATCTCATTTTATAACTGATGTCTGGATTTTCAGGTAATTATACCGCACCAAAAAAACATCTATTCACTAACGATTACTTAGGCTATTTATTATAAAAAAACAACCATACTTCATTGATATATGTTCATTTATTTCTAATTTTTCATGGACATAAGTTAATTAGTTAATTTATTAGGTCCCATATATCATCTAAGCGGAGTCAATTAAAACCTGTTATAAGTCAGTGTAATATTGAAATTTATAGAAATAATATTTAAAACCGTTTTTTATTTTGAATTAAGGTGTCATCAATTAGCTTGAGAAAATATTACCGGTCCTCATAATTTTTTCATGACTAAACGCTATGCATTAAAAGATGATCAGTGGGAACAGGTTAAAGATCTGTTACTTGGACGAATGGGTACTGTTGGAGTAACGGCCAAAGATAACCGACTATTTGTTGAAGCGCTATCGTTCAGGTATCCCGTGGCGAGACTTAATCGAACGCTTTGGTGATTTTAGAGTAGTGCATACTCGTTTTAGTCTTTGGGCTAAAACAGGTGTGTGGCAGAGAGTCTTTGAAGTGCTGTCACATGACCTTGACAATGAATATGTCATGTTAGACTGCACCCCATTGTACGTGCTTACCAACACAGCGCTGGGGGGAAATCAGGCGACTAGGCGCAGTAAAGGGGGCTTAAGCACCAAAATTCATGCCCGTACTGATGCTTTAGGCAACCCGACAGGATTTTATCTCACGGATGGGCAGGTCCATGATTTAAACGGTTCAGATGTGTTGCTGGACTTATCGTTGAGTCAGACCTGGTTTATGGATAAAGCCTACAACTCTAGGGATCGGGTCATTGATCCAATTTTAGAGGCGAAGGGTCAAGTTGTGATGCCAGCGAAAAGTAATTCTATTGATCAGCGTGATTATGATTGACATATCTACAAGGCAAGACATCTGATCGAGAATTTTTTTGCCAAGCTCAAACAATATCGTGCTATTGCCACACGCTATGATAAATTGGCTCAAAACTTCTTATCAGCGATCTTTCTGGCTTAATTGATAACACGCCCTAGTTTGAGATTGTCAAAAGAAGTGTAGCAACTTGCTACACTTTTTCACTTTTCTGAATAAGCTGTTTTAAAAAATCTTCTAGTTGTAAGAGACTAGCTTCGTCAATTTCCGAGATATTCAGAGAAACCTTAAGCTGTTTTTGATTGAGTTTGATATTTCCCGCAATCTTACCTGCATATTCAATTTTTCTAACCACAGATGTTGTGGTCAGTTTTCCTGGATCCTGACTCAATATTTTTTCAGCATAGGCAGTAACTTTACTTTGCTCTAGTTTTTTGTCTTTTACTTTTTCCCAAGCCCCTAGCAAAGCCTTTTCAGCCTCAGAAAGTTGCTCTATATGATCCGACAGAAATTTTTTGAATGCAGTTGCAGCAGTACGACCTAGTAGGCCTGGTTCCACATCAAGGTCATTTAAAATTACTTGAGGCAGTTTTTCGTACGCTAAATACTTGTACATATCTTCGCGATTTAAACCCAGTGAATTGGCTAAACGTTGCTTGTTTTTCTTTAACTTCTCATCAAGTGAGTTCAGGCCAATAAAAATTTCATAATCTGTCAGATCCTGACGCTTTAAATTCTCTGCCAGGGTTAACAAAGACGCTTCTACATTATTTGCATCAATAATAATGGCTTCAATCACAGACTTTCCGAGTAACTGATGTGCCCGTAAGCGTCGCTCGCCTGCAATCAGTTCATATTTCAGATTATCCAGTTTACGTACTGTAATGGGCTGCAAAAGGCCGATTTCATTAATAGAATCCGCCAGTTCTTTTAACTGTGACTCTTCGAATAATTTACGCGGCTGGTTTGGACTGCGGCTGATATCCTCAATAGGGACATTACGTCTAAACTCTTTCAGCTCTCTAATATTGTCTTTCTGTGCTTGCTGATGTTTTTCTGTATTCTGTTTCAGTTTCTGAGCTAAAAGCTCTTTGGTGCTTGCCATAATGCTCTCAGGTTTAAACTTTAGCTACAATTTCATTGGCAAGGCTTTCAAAAGCCTTACGTACTTTTGAATTTTTTTCTACTTTCAAAAGTGATTGTTGCAAAATCGCTGCTTGATTAACTTTAGTACTTTGAGGAATGGTAGTCTCTAAAAGTTTTCCTACCTGTTTCAAGGCTTCATTCCGAATCAGCTTACAGACATTCTGACGTTCATCATGCTTAATTAGTAAAGCGCCTAAAAGCTCTAAATCTGGATTAATACGTTTGATCTTTTCAAGATGATTTAAAAGATCTGTTACCCCATACAATCCATATTGTGATCCAGATTCGATAGGGATAATGACATGTGTTGAAGATGCCAGGGCATTGCTGGTTAATAATTTAAGACTAGGTGGACAGTCGATCAATATAAAATCATAAAGATCTTTTAACAGTTCTAACTTGATATTTAACTCTTCAGAAGGACGGGGAGCTTCTTCTTTTAGTTGGTCTTCAGTTTTTCCTAAATTCAAAGAACCATAAATTAATGATACTTTTTCAAAGTTTGTTTCTTCTTGTAATGCATCTGCCAACAATGAAATATCACCCACCAGTAGCTCCGCTGTAGTCACAACAATTTCGCTTGGATGTTGGATCCCAATGTGTAAACTAGCGTTTGCTTGAGGATCTAAATCAATGACTAAAACTTTGTTGCCCAAATTAGCAAGCTCTGAAGCTAGGTGCACAACCGTCGTTGTTTTGCCACATCCGCCTTTATGGTTAGCAACAGTAATAATTTTTGCAGACATGCGTATCAGATGCTTCCCTATTTGAATGTCTAGTAATATAAATAAATTTTACTCATCTTACTATAGTTTTTAAATTTATAAATTCTATTTGTTCAGATGTAAAACAGCTTAAAAATAAATCTTTAACTAAGCTAGCTTAATTAATAATTAGAATAATTAGTTATTTAGCTAATTAATAATTAAGAGTGAATTTTTATTATATAAAACAAATGCTTAGAGTTTTAAAAGTGGAAGGTTTGTCACCATAAAGTGGAAGGTCTGTCACTCTAAAGTGGAAGGTCTGTCACTCTAAAGTGGAAGGTCTGTCACTCTAAAGTGGAAGGTTTGTCACTCTAAAGTGGAAGGTCTGTCACTAGGGTGGAAGGTTTGTCACTGCTATTTTTTAAACCGCTATTTTTATTTAAAAATAATTTAAAAAACAATTATTTAATATGTTAATAAAGTCTCGTAACTAAGCCTTAAAGGTGGAAGGGTTGTCACTGTATGTTCTTAACCTGTGGATAATCTGTTTTTATTGGATATTTCCTGATGATTATATGTGCAGTTATATCTTTCGAATCTAACTGAAAGGTGGAAGCCTTGTCACATCAGGGTTTCTATTTAACTTAACCTATCTGAATGTGGGTGAAAAAAGTAAAAATAGTCATTCTAAACTGTAATTTCGGGGGCTAAAGGTGGAAGGTCTGTCACTGTAGGGTGGAAATACTGTATTTAATTCCACTTTAAAGGCAAAAAACCGGATAATAACGCTTTTTTTGATGACGGACCTTCCACTTTTAGAATCTTGTGGTGAAAGTCTTGAAAGTTTTTCCACTTTTGTATATAAAAACTAAGTCAAATTATAAATATCACGGTTATGACAGAATCTGAACCATTGCAAGAAGAAACGAATTATATTCCCTACTGTATAGGCAACATTCGCCATAATGGCGTTGTCAGTACCAGTAACCGCTTAATTCGCCCAATCGAGTTGTCATCCAATGAATATAAGGCACTTCTATATGCAATGGCGGTTGCGAATTATAGTGAGAAAAATAGGGTAGATGGTGAAATTACCGAACAAACTTATATTTATTTGTATAAGGATGATTTGGCAGATTTACTAGGATTAAATAAACGTAACTCAATTAATGTTGCAATAGATCGGATCTATAAAGAGCTTTCATCCCGGGTAGCTCATTTTATTATTGAGGAGCCTGCTGATAATGGTAAGAGAAAGACTAAAAAAGTACATTCTGTCGTTCCCATTATCCGTGAGTTAAGATGGGAAGATGACTCTAAAAATGCGATTCAGATTCGTTTTACTAGTGAGGTGTTGCCGTATTTCACTCAACTGGCTGGGGGTAATTTTACTACCTATCAGCTAAAACATCTTTTTGCCCTAGATTCTGTTGCCAGTATGAGTCTTTATACTTATTTCATTAAAAACGAATTTAAGTACGCCAATCAAAAGAGTTATGAAGTGCCATTACTTTTAGAAAACTTGAAAGCACTGATTGATATTAATGAAACCAAATATGATCGCTGGGTAGATTTTAGACGCTATGTATTAGACAAAATAGTGGCAGAAATTAACGAAAATACAGATCTACAATTAGAGTATGAAACCGTTAAGAAAGGCCGTCCAATTGTAGGTGTGAATTTTAAACTGCATCATCGGATTGCTGATAAGGCACTGGATGAAATTGCAGTGATTGAAAAAATCTATCTTGATGTTCCATTTGAAGACAATGCATCCGTAAAAGAATTAGGGGCTAAATTCGATACGAATGTACGTTCTTGGTATATTTTTAATAATGATGAAAATTATCAGCAGTTCAAGAAGTGGTTTAAAAAAGTAGGATGCCTCACTGACTCTCAAGCAAATATTGTCATTAATGACACTTTATTCCAAATGGATTTTGCTGAAATTGGTATGGGGCTGAATGACTTTAAACGAAATATGAAGCATAAACTTAAAAATAATCCAGAATTCGTTCAAAGTATTCGTGAAAGACTGAATGATATTTTTGGTAAAGAGCTGATCTAGCGAAAAGTGTAGCAACTTGCTACACTTTTTTAAATATATGTTTGTAAAGAATACAAGTGGTAAGGACCCTAGGATAAAAACGACTCTGTTGGATAAAGGCTTTAGAGATAGATCTTCCCTAAGTTATCCAAATTCAAGTGACAACTTGGGTATGAGGTCTGCCTAATTCCTTAAATCTATTCAAAACGTAAGTGTTCGCTGAACACACCTTATGAATTCATCCTATAAGCCTTAATTTAGTCCCCACTTAAAAACAAGTGGAGACTAAATTTATGACTACAAATAACTAGGGTCTGTTGACATTTACTGTTCATAATTAACCCTATAAAGGTAGCTATAAAAATATACAGGCTAAAGCAACAGAACTTTGATAATTTCTTTTGAGCTTGTCATATCGAGTAGCTATTCCTCTAAATTGCTTTAATCTACAAAACATATTTTCAACTA
>NZ_JBQGUZ010000025.1:0-44356 GCF_052078135.1 Acinetobacter lwoffii | reverse complement strand
AGAAAGCTGTTATTGAACAAAGAAAGTTAAATCCTGTGCTTGACTCTTGTGGTTAAAAACAGGACATTTTAAATGGTTTATCGCATAGACATTTTAATTGGTGAATAACAGCCCTTGTAAGTCCAAAATAGAAATATCCGCTTTCAGACTCTGGCATTGATTATGCCACCTAACATTAAAAGTGACATTGGCCATACATTTTTAGCCAAATTATGCGTTGCCCAGATCCTCAGTATTAATCGGTAGAAAGTGTGCGTGATCTAGACTGCTCAAGCATAGATATTTGAGTACTTTCCGCCTGTAAAACTGGGTTAAGACGATTACTTTTCAATTTGATTTGCAAGCGCAGTTCATTATTGGAGTCCGTATTACGCTTAGCATATGGTGCATAAATTTACGCGCTTCATCGAGCAATTCGGTTGTATACATATCGAGATTCCTGAGATCATGACTGGTCAGCCGTGTAGAATCAGCTGAAGCAAGACCTCTAATAAATTATTGTTATTGTTTATTTTTTAATTTAATTATTTTTATTCAATTTATAAAATCGTTCTAATCATTATTTTTATTTTCAAACGCTGTGATGAGCTAGTTTAAGCATCTGGGAGATGCGCTGATCGGCTTCATCCGATTCTGTCTTTCCCCAATCAATTGAGGAAAGACATCATTCAGTTTTAAGCACTACGCTTCAAACCTTCGAGCCGTAGTGAGTCAGTCATATTTAACAATAGTTGTTCGGTTTTTGTCCAGCCCAGACATCCATCAGTTACAGACTGACCATAAGTCATTTGCTCAGAAATTTTCTGGTTGCCGTCAACAAGATGACTTTCTAGCATTACGCCACGAACATTGGTCTGTAAGCGTTCTGCCACGATCTGCTCCAATACTTCAGGCTGCAGCATCGGATTTTTTGAGCTATTGCCATGACTACAGTCAATCACCAATGCCGGTAAGTCGATCTGATGTTTGGCCCGGATTTTCTCAATTTCTGACAATTGGTAATTTGGTCCGCTATTCGAGCCACGTAAAATCAAATGTGCTTTAGGATTACCTTGCGAGTGTAAAATGCATGGTAAACCAGACTGGCTCATCCCCAGGAATTGATGAGGATGAGAGGCAGACTGAATGGCATCTAATGCAATCTGGATCGAACCGTCAGTACCATTTTTGAAACCGATGCTGTACGGCATATGGCTGGAAATTTCGCGATGAATTTGCGATTCGCTGGTACGTGCGCCAATCGCACCCCAAGCTAATAAGTCATCGAAATAAGCAGTTGCCATCGGGCTAAGAATTTCAGAGGCAATGGGCAGACCCATTTCAATGATTTTTAGGTATAAGTCACGAGATTTTTCCAAGCCCAATTGCATATTGGATGAACCATCCAGATTTGGATCGTAAAGGAAACCTTTCCAGCCTACGGTAGTCCGCGGTTTTTCGATATAAGCACGCATCACCAGGAAAATCTGATCAGATAGCTGTGACTGAAGCTGTTTTAATTTTTCTGCATAGTCTAGCGCCGAAGCTTCATCATGAATGGAACATGGGCCGGTGACCACCATCAAACGATGATCCTTGCCTTCTAATATATTTTGAATGATTTGACGATGTTCAGCGACTTGGCTGGCCAATTGCGGAGACAGTGGCAATTGCTGCTTAAGCTGCTGAGGTAAAATTAAAATGCTTTCAGCATGATGTTGTTGTGATGTATTTGGGGTATTCATGACTTTAATCCTGGGACTGGCAATCAGTCCAAACTTTTATTTGAGCGTTATGGGTCTAATCGAAAGTGTTGTGAGTGTCATTAGCTGACTAAAATAAGACCAATAAAAGTTGTTAAAATATGAATAGTTAAAGTTTGTCATGGCTGTCTCCAAAATATTTTAAAAAATGAAAGGCATAAAAAAACCTGATCAGGGTTGCCGATCAGGTATAAACTGGTGGGCAACCTTTTCATTGCCCAAACGCATTCAGGCAATTAGCTAAACTGCCAGAAATAAAAATATGCGTTTGAAATGATAGGTTGCTTTAACATGTTATGTCTTTCATAAAATGTGATTCTGAAATTAAAATACGCGCTCTGTGATCATTTGACAAGCATTAAATATAAAAAAATATTTATTAACTTTTCTACTTTTATTTATCGATCAATCAAACCGTGATATGTATCACTAAAATTAGTAAAACCCACAAACCTATTGCGGGTTTTACCAAAGAAACTTCAGTTTAATCCAAAGATTAAAAATTAACGTGAAACACGATTCCAGGCATCACGCACTGCAAATTTAGCCTGTTCCCAGTTTAAACGTGATTCGCCTTTTATTTGTTCCCATTTCAATCTCAAATCAGGTTCTACGTCTTCAAAACGAGTATGGGCATCATAGCTGCCACGGTTTTCATAACCAACTCGATAGGCCGTATCATAATCACGGTCATAATCCAGATCGCTATAGGTGGTACGAGCATCTGAATAGTATGGCGTATTGATCGAATTATCACGCCAGTAAGCCTGTTCTTCTGTTGGATTTATAGCTTCGCCTACACCTTTACCTGCCAGACCGCCAACAACAGCACCGACTACACCGCCGACAGCGACACCCACTGGACCGCCTGCAGCACCAATGGCTGCACCTGCCGCTGCGCCACCTGCAGCACCTACACCTGTACCCACAGGATGTGCGCCAGGCTCACCCGTAATTGGATCGGCATTTAAATCATCGCGGACATCTTTAGGCGCATTCTTAATTACATCACGATCAAAATCATCATTCGACATAGAGCTTATCCTTATTCTTTAAAATGGTTTTAGCACGTATCTTCATACGTCCTATTTAATATAAGCATCTGGCATGTAATGACATTAGCAGGCGTGTTTTGTTTCAGTGACTCTCTGTGAGGCTTTCATGCACTAATGTATCCTGAATCAAGTGAAAGCCGCATAAAAAAGACCGGTTTAATACCGGTCTTTTTTAAAATTGAAAAAGCTTAGTCAAAATGAATGACGGTACGAATTGACTTGCCTTCATGCATTAGGTCAAAAGCTTCATTGATCTGACCTAATGGCATGGTATGAGTCACAAAAGGTTCCAGCTGAATTTCACCTTTCATGGATTGCTCTACCATTCCCGGTAATTGTGAACGACCTTTCACCCCACCAAAAGCAGTACCCATCCATTTACGACCTGTGACTAACTGGAATGGACGGGTTGAAATTTCTTTACCTGCTCCGGCTACACCAATAATCACTGACTGACCCCAGCCACGGTGCGCACATTCTAGTGCTGAACGCATTACATCTACATTACCGATACATTCGAATGAATGGTCTACACCCCAACCAGTCATTTCGACAATCACTTGCTGAATCGGCTGATCATAGTCGTTTGGATTCAGGAAATCTGTCGCACCAAACTGTTTCGCCAGTTCAAATTTATCCGGATTGGTATCAATCACAATGATACGGCCGGCTTTGGCCTGACGTGCGCCTTGTACTACAGCAAGACCGATACCACCTAAACCAAATACTGCAACACTGTCACCTTCCTGAACTTTAGCGGTGTTATGTACTGCACCAATACCGGTAGTCACACCACAGCCCAGCAGGCAAACATGCTCATGGTTGGCTTCAGGATTAATTTTTGCCAGAGAAACTTCAGCAACCACGGTATATTCTGAAAAAGTCGAACAACCCATATAGTGATAGATCGGCTCGCCATTATAAGAGAAACGGGTCGTACCATCTGGCATGACACCTTTACCTTGCGTCGCCCGTACAGCAACACACAGGTTGGTCTTGCCTGATTTACAGAACAAGCATTCGCCACACTCAGCAGTATAAAGCGGAATCACGTGATCGCCCGGTTTCAGGCTGGTGACACCTTCACCGACTTCAACGACCACACCCGCACCTTCATGACCCAAGATTGCAGGAAATACACCTTCAGGATCTTCACCAGACAAGGTAAATGCATCGGTATGACACACGCCTGTATGGCTAATTTTTACCAGTACTTCACCTGCTTTTGGTGGAGCAACATCCACTTCTACAATTTCTAATGGCTAGCCTGGACCAAATGCAACTGCTGCACGTGATTTCATGTAAAACTGTCCTTTTTTTGCTGATTTACAGATGACTAACAGTAACCTCTTTCTATTCGGAGATTCAACTATTAACATCACAAGATAAGGAATAAAAGATCCTATAATTAATGGAACATCAATGACTAAACCTTCGCCTTTTGTATGTTTGAGCATTTTTACTTTTAGCATCATGCTTTCTGGCTGTGAACCGGCTCCCAACACTGCTGAAGAAGCGAAAATCACGCCAGTTCGACCTGCACACTGGATCGACAATCAACTTTCAAAACAGCAGATCAATAGCGGTAAAACGGCTTTTTTGCCGCTCTATGATGGCTTTATGAGTATGGCAGCGCGTCTGCACCTAATTAACAAAGCCAAATATCATCTGGATCTGCAATATTACATCTGGAAGGATGATTATATTGGCAATATGATCTTGTCTCAATTACTCAAAGCTGCCGATCGCGGTGTCAAAGTGCGGGTTCAGATTGATGATCAAAATGGCACCCAGCTTGATGACAAGCTTCTTGCTCTAAGCCAACATCCAAATTTTGAAGTCCGGATTTTTAATCCCTATAAATTTCGTCATTTACGTGCGCTGGATTATGGTTTCCGGATGAAAAAGGTTAATCATCGCATGCACAATAAATTAATCATTGCGGACGGAACTGCAGCCGTGACTGGTGGCCGGAATATCAGCAGTGAATATTTTGATGCCAGTGAAGATTTTCAATTCACCGATGTTGATATATTCTTCGCGGGGCAAAGCGTAACAGATGCCAATCAGACCTTTATTAACTTCTGGAATGATGATCTGAGTTATGATGTACGACAGGTGCTAAATGATGCCGGCCATCCTGAAATGCTCAAAAGGCTCAGAACTGAATTTGAACGTGAAGATGTTGATGAAACTGAACTCAAACGCCGGGTGGGCATTGCCGAGAAACAAGTCGAACAACACTTAAAAAAACAACCTATGCACTGGGCGGCAGCTTATTTTGTTGCGGATAGTCCCGCAAAAGCCCGTCCTCATGCCAAAAATGGCGATTATATTTATACCCATATGCTTGAATTAATGGGTGAGCCAAAAAAACATCTGGAACTAGTGTCCTCATATTTTATTCCCACGCAAAAAGGGGCCGACTATTTAACCCGCCGTGCGCAACAGGGTGTGAAAATCAGAATCCTGACTAACTCTTTTCAGGCCAATGATGTGGCCGCAGTGCATGCCTATTACCAGCAATATCGTCAGCAATTATTGAAAAGTGGCATCGAACTCTGGGAATTTAAACCCTACATTGTCCGTCCGGAACGGACCTGGTATGAAATTATGACCGGAGACATTATCCCGGCTAAAAACAAAAATAGCTCCAGTTTGCATGCCAAGTTTTTTGATCTGGATGGCATGGTTTTTGTCGGTTCATTTAATTTTGATCCGCGTTCAGCCTATCTGAATACCGAAGTCGGTCTGGTCATTGAATCGGAAGATTTTCAGAAGGAAATCACCAGTGCGATGGATCAGTACTTACCACGCGTGGCTTATCAACTTAAACTGAACGAAAAAAATGAAATGATTTGGCTGGAACATCAAAAAGATGGCCGTAGTATTCAGCATTTACATGATCCGGAAACTACAAAATTCCAGCGTTTTATGATGAATCTGGTGACGAAATTTCCCGGTGAATGGTTAATGTAATGACATTGGAGTGACCTTAAAATTACATGCTATGAAAAGCCCGTATTTCGAGAATAGCCGATTAACCTAACTTAGTCCAATCATCGTTTAAAGGGTTTTACAGTCTATTGCGCTTACTTTAGAATTACATTTTTCTCGTATTTTGCGCTTGTTCGCCCTCCACTCCCATGCAATTTTTTGATCTAAGCCGTCAGTTTAAGTTCAGTGATATTCTCACGCCTGTAAAAACTCTCCATGATTTATCCCAGCAAGAATGGTATTTGGCCAAAATTCGGGTGGAACATGACTGTTTGTCCGACTCCGATACTGTCGAGGGACAGGTAGTTTTGAAATCCAGTGAAAATATTCAGCTCGAACTGGAATGGCAGATTCAGGATAGTAGTTATGAATTACAGGTTTTATTTAAAGGTGTAGAAACTGAAGCCACTGATGAGACCGGTATCATGTTGAAAGGTGCACAACTGGTCGATGAACAGCAGCAAGTACTCTCTGCCCAAGCGTTAAGCTTATGGATTGATGGTACTCTTTTGCCGATGTTGCCTGAAATCCGTCAGGAAATTAAAGCACGTTTAAATTTGTGGGATTATGTCGAATACGATGACTAATCGCCGAATTTTGCATTTTTTAAAGAGCCCATGTGGCTCTTTTTTATAATCTGAGTGACGTTTTAGATTGATTAAACTGCCCTATCTTCAATTTTTTCAGGCAATGCCAAGCTAAATAAGTTGTTATAAAATTTATAAAAAATAAAAAGAGAATCACGACATGATTTCTGATAGTGAATGGCAACAGATTCGTCAGGTGGTCGCTGATGCACAACGGGCTGCCATGCATTGCTCTATTGCAACAGTCAACCCCAAAGGCTTTCCTAGTATTACTCCGATCGGAACCATATTTCTCAACAAAAAGACCAGTATCGGTTTCTTCTTTGATACTTATTCCACTACTTTTTCTGAGAATTTACAGCATCAGCCGATGGCATGCATACAGGCTGTGAACAGTAGCAAACTGTTTTGGTTTCATTCGTTACTTAAAGGTAAATTTAAGCGTTATCCAGGAGTACGCTTATATGCAGAAATTGGTCCTTTACGTCCGGCCTCGCTTGAGGAAATACGACAGGTGGAGTCGCGTATTCGAGCTTTAAAATGGACCAAAGGTAGTCAGTTAATCTGGTCCAGCTTTCATCATGTCCGGGAGATGAAGATCAATAGCTATCGCTGGATCGAATATCCAAATATGTGAATAAATAAGGTCAATAACTTACAAATAGTAAGTTTATTTCTTATCTATAGCCAAAAAGCTCTTTAACCATTTTTCATCTGATTATTGGATTAAATATTAAACCAGACCCACATGCTCAAACATTGTCCGGTAACTTTCGGCTTTTTTCTCCAGAGAAACCGGATATGCTCGAGAAGATGAAGGCATGCGATATAAATGCAGATCACGTCCGACAAAATAAGCCTGACTTGGTTGCCCAATACTCGGCTTTAGAGTCCCTTCAGGCATGGACAGCATCATGGTGTCTGTGGCCTTGTCGCCTGTGGTCATAATATGATTACACTGCGGCATTTGGCTGAGCAGTTGCTCAATATTGGTGGGTACTACTATTTCCAAAAATTTGTCTGAAGCATTGCCCTTTAAACGCCGGATCTGATAGCCACTATCAAAAATCGCAATCCCCGTTTCTGTTAAAAACTCCCGGATCAATTGTTCCTGAAATTTTTTATTGGGTAGATCTAAAAAGTAATCTTTATTTTCAAAGAAAATCAGTCCAAAAATCCGCCACATATCATTTTGATAGTTTGGATAATAAAAGTTCATTTTCCAGCGTGTGGCAGGTGGCGGAAAACTACCCAACATCAGTAATTTGGCATTGGGCGGTAAAAATGGCGGTAGCGGATGCGTTTCAATATCAGACATAGAATTAACTAAATTGAGAGATTTCAACTATTTTAGAAGGTCTTCCGAATCTTGCCAGCTACTTCTTGTCCCCAAAGTGTATAAACTTCCTTACTCGGATGAAAACCATCTGCAGCCATTTGTAAATTCATGGCACGATACTTCTCAATATCGTATTCAATCCATTGCATATTCACTTGCTGATTCACAAAATTTTCTAGTTGCTGGTTCATCTGTTTAGCATACTGGCCAAATAGCCAGGCTAAAGGATTCGGTAGCGCCGGAAACATATTCATTGGCGGCACACCGGCAGCAATGATCAGTTTCGGACTAAATTTTTGCTGAATTTTACTATAAAGCTGTTCCTGCTTCTGAATCCAAACCTCGACAGGTATCAGTTTGGTCACATCATTGACGCCAACCGACGTGACGATTACATCATAGTGCTGGACTTCTATTTGGTCCAAAGCATGAATTACTTTTGAGCTGGTATCGCCTGTTTTGGCCTGTAATTTCCAGTCAATTTCAAAGTCATCTTTCAGTTCATGCAGAATTGCACCCAGTAATGCGTCATCCTGATGTTCTACTCCTACACCTGCTGCTGCCGAATCCCCTAAAATCAGCAGAGACAGTTTGTTGCCGGTTCCGGTTTGACCTTCACGTGCACCTTCAGGTTCCGGCAGTCTTAGGGTATTTTTCTTGACACGATTACCCTGAATGACAAGTGCAGGAATCAAGGCAATGGTGGCGGCTTTCAGCAACATAGCGGGCTAATTTATATAGGGATATACTTAATTTTACCTGAGTTTATTCTTTTGAACTATTTCCTCAACAGTCATTTTAAATGAATGTTCACCTAAATTTAACTAAGATAGGATTCTTGCAAAATACAGGCTTATACATCTTGCCATTGGGTAAAACATCAAGGATAAATATAAAAAAATCCCGCTTAAAAACGGGATTTCTTATGGAAATTAAAGCTTAGATTTTATAGTCATTCCAGCGATTCATACGCTTAAAAGTTCCCACATCATTAAAACGCACGCCCACTTCTTTCATTACTTTATGCGCCGTTTTGGACGTCAGTTGACGGATATAAAATGGCTCTTTGACCACAAAATGATGAATCGCATGGGTCGAACCAAAATTACAGCAGAATAACTGGAACGGAACCATCCACCATGGATTGAGCACTTGGGTTTGTTTGATCACATCACGTGGATCAATATCGCCATAGTAATGCATATTTGAGCTGACAAACTGCAAGCTAAAAGAACGGATAAAGTTCGGAATCACCCAGATGACTGCCAGCAGATTTACAATCGGCATCGCGTCGACAATGCCTTGCGACCAGAGCATCTCATAACCGAATAGCGGTGAAACTGCATTTAAACCATGAAAGACCACAAACAGGTAGCACAATCCATAGTAAATAATGCTGAGAGGTAAAAAGCCAAATAGCTGAGAAATCATGGCAATTTTACGTTCTTTTTCAGGCTGTTTTTCCAGAAAAAGATGAATCATTTTAATCATCTGAAATGGACGCAGATACACTGACATCAACTGGTCACTAATCACCAGAATTCGGCGAATGCCCCAAGGCATACCATTACTGATGCCACGTTCTTCCAGGTCATGTTCAGTGCCTGAATATTTATGATGATGCAAATGTAAACGACGACGTGCCCACGGACTGATGGTGTTTGGACGTGCCAACCAGACCAGTGCCAGCATCAGATGATGTGCCCAAGGTGTTTTTTTGAAATACATATAATGAATCAGGTCATGTTCCAATTCATGGGTCAATGACGCAAAAATCGCAATCAAGGGAATGGTAAACCATGCTGAGAGATAACCTGTTCCATATGCTACCGCGCATGCAATCATGCCTGCCCAGGCAAAGCTTAAAATACTCGCACCTATAAAGTTCTGATGTTTGAGTATGGGATAACGAGCACGCACCTCTTCCCCGGCCTGGGTAACGATACTTCTGACCTTGGAGATTCGCTGCTGGTCAGTCATATCCGCAGATGTAGACATATGGACAACCTTTAATTTCTGAACGGTTGCACATTAAAGGAAATTCTAAAAAAGAGAAGTTATCTTTCCACTTTTAGAGTGAGTATGTCTAAGTTTTGGACAGTTTGGAAAAGTTCTTAAAATTGGCGAAAATTAGGAAAAGTAAAAGATGGTCTTTCTCATGAAACAAAAATTTAAAAGTAATTGATTTAATTGCAAATTCATCAATAAAATAAAAATATAATTTTTGATAATTTAAAACTTTATTTTAATAATCAATATATTAGGATTTATAAAATTTCGCTTTTTTGTAAATTCAAGCTATACATTTTTTAGAAAAAAATACTGATTCAGAAATTTTTCTCAGTTTGTCATAAAAAATAAAAAGAGAAGCGCTCTAGCTTCTCTTTTTATAGATCTAAGAGCGCTTTTAACCTAACTTGTTCACCAGTTTAAGTGGTAATACTTTCATGGCTAGACCGAGTGGCAACCAAGGCCATTTCGGCACATAAGCCTTAACTGGTGCCTTTTCAATTTCTGCTGCCAATAAACGCGAACCAGTTTTTTCATCTACTTCAAAAGGTAGCTTTTTTGCCCCTTCATTAATTTCAGTACGAATATATCCTGGGAAAATGGTGGTCACTTTTATTGGCGTATTGATCAATTCAGCTCGAATGCCTTCCGCTAAATGAGCCACGCCGGCCTTACTTGCACCATAAGCCGTTAAATGTTTTGGCATACCGCGCATTGCACTCATAGATGAAATCATCACCAGATGGCCAGAGTTTTGTACACGGAAGATTTCAACTGCAGCTTCACATTGTGCTAATGCCGAAATAAAGTTGGTTTCAACCGTGGCTTTATTGATAGCAAAATTACCTTTACCAATCCGGCGGCCCTCACCGACACCAGCATTCACAATAACTCGGTCAATGGTGCCAAAGTCTTCTTTAAAAGCACGAAACACTTCAAACACTTGATCGTAATCGGTGACATCTAGTGTTTTGGCAATGACTTTGATGCCATATTGGCTTTCCAGTTCCTGCTTTAAGATTTCCAGACGCTCCAAACGACGTGCACAAATCGCCAGGTTATAGCCTTTTTTCGCAAATTCACGTGCCATACCGGCGCCGATCCCTGAACTTGCACCGGTAATTAAAATTGTTTTAGCCATGTATTTACCCTATTCCTTTATTTTTCTAGCGTATTAGGTTTTAAATCCAGGTCAATAAGTCTGGACGCTGTGCTTTAATAAAATGATGTTCATTTAAACTGAGTAGTTGCGGTTCATTACCCACCAGACGTAGTGTCGTGATACTGGTATTGGTAATCGCCCAGTTCAGAGCAAAGGTTTTCTCCGGACTAAGGCCCAAAATTTTGCCTACAGCCACAGAAATCACCCCACCTGAGGTATAAACTACTGCATAGCGTGGTCGGCTTTTGGACAACTGGTCACACAGATTTTCTAAGCCGCTTTCCACGCGTGCTTTGAAACTTGGCCAAGATTCATCATATTCATGGTGATAATCATCGCCAGTCCAGCGTGCAATTGCACCGCTAAAAATCTTGCTCAGATAATCCCGTGGATTTTCATGTTCTGATACATCCTGTTTCAGCAATTCAGGCTGATTAAAGCGCGGCTCATAACGGGCGAATACCTGCTGATGATTAAATTCATTCCAGGCACTATCGGTCAGAATCTCACTTTCCGGAAAACATTTGTCCAGTGATAATTGCGCTGTCTGTTGATGGCGTTGCATGGAACCAGCCACCACATAAGGCGCTTCTTTCAGGATTTCGTCAAAATAGCGACCCAAAAGCTTTGCCTGTAACTCGCCGTTGGGCGAAAGTTGATCGTAACTTTCTGCGCCAAAAGAGGCCTGGCCATGCCGGATCAAGTAAATGGTTGTCATTTTGGCATTATCTCTTTAAATTTAAGCACATACTTTTGTGCAATCTCATTGGCTTCCAGTTTTTGCTTGCCAATCAGTTTTAAGGCACGAATATGCAAGGCATGAATCACCACCCAAAAATCCTTGAACGCTGGATTATTAGTCTGTTTATGGTAATAACGATAATAGATCTGCTGGGCAATCACCGCGAGACGGAAAATTCCGAACACCTCATAAAACGCCCAGTTTTCCGGTTGCAGGCCGGTTTTTCCCAAGTAGTAATCCACCACTTCTTTACGGGTAAACATACCTTTTAAATTGGTCGGCTGGCGACGTGTTGCTTTAAAAATGGCATTATCCGTATCTTCTACCCAATAAGCCAAAGCAGAACCCAAGTCCATCAGCGGATCACCCAGGGTGGCCATTTCCCAGTCCAGTACGCCAATCACTTCAGTCGGATTTTCCGGATTTAAGATGACATTATCAAAACGCCAGTCATTATGAATCACACAGGTTTTAGAATCTGAAGGAATATTATCTTTAAGCCAGTTGCGCACATATTTAAACGATGGAACATTTAAAGTTTTAGCCTTTTCATAACGTACATCCCAGCCTTCGACCTGACGGCGACAATAGCCTTCACCCTTACCGAGATTTTCAAGTTCAGTTCCTTGATAAGGCACCTGATGCAATTCGATCAGTTTATCAATCACATTGATACATAAAGTCCGGATATCGGATTCAGTAAGCTGCAGCTCAGCTGGCATTTTGGCGCGAGGAATAATTCCTTCAAGCCGTTTCATCACATAGAAATCACAACCAATCACTGATTCATCCTGACAAAGCGCGACCATTTCAGGCACGACGGGATAATGTTCAGCCAAGGCTTTCTGCACATGATATTCACGTGCCATATCATGGGCTGATTTGGCTTTGGTACCTTGTGGCGGACGACGTAAAATTAAATCGGCATTGGCATACTGTAAACGGTAGGTCCAGTTTGAAGCTCCGCCTGAATATTGGGTCACTTGCACAGGGCCTTCAACATTCACATTTTGCTGAATTAACCAATTGGTGATGGCTTGTACATCCAGTTCTTCACCTGCACGAACTGCTCCACCTACATCAATAACCGCCATAATTTTTCCTTAAAGTCTTTTAATACGTTGCAATTTTCTGTTCAAAGTCAGCTTATTTTTTGCGACGAGTACTGTAGCCACGTTTTGCCAGTTCCAGTTTGGCAATCATGCCCTTATGCACTTCATCCGGGCCATCAGCCAAACGTAAGGCACGTGCCTGGGCAAAGAATCCGGTCAGTGGCGTATCACGAGAGACACCTGCACCGCCGTGGATCTGGATTGCCATATCGACAACTTTTTCCAGCACACTTGGCGCAACGACTTTAATTGCAGAAATTTCAGTCAGTGCCGCCATATTCCCTAAAGTATCCATTTTATAGGCGGCATACAAGGTCAAAAGGCGTGCCTGATCAATTGCAACCCGGGCTTCCGCGACACGTTCCAGATTGCCGCCAAGTTTTAAAATCTCTTTGCCAAATGCTGTCCGGCTCATGCCTCGGTCAATCATCAACTCTAAGGATTTTTCCGCAGCCCCGATACAGCGCATGCAATGATGAATACGGCCTGGTCCTAAACGACCTTGGGCAATTTCAAAACCCTGACCGGCGCCACCAATAAAATTCGCTACCGGAACGCGGACATTTTCAAAGCTGACTTCACCATGGCCATGTGGTGCATCGTAGTCACCAAATACAGGTAGCATGCGTTCGATTTTAACGCCGGCAGTATCCACAGGAACTAAAACCATCGAATGCTGATGATGACGGTCTTTTGTTTCATCTGGAGTATGCGCCATAAAAATAATGATTTTGGCATTTGGATCGCCTAGACCTGATGACCACCATTTACGGCCATTGAGAACAATCTCATCACCTTCCACCATCGCCGTTGCCTGCATATTGGTCGCATCACTGGATGCGACTGCAGGTTCAGTCATACAAAAGACCGAACGGATTTTTCCTTCTAAAAGTGGCATCAGCCATTGCTGTTTCTGTTCTTCAGAACCATAACGCCACAATACTTCCATATTGCCGCTATCTGGCGCATTACAGTTAAATACGACTGGTGCAATCAGGCTACGACCTGAAAGTTCGGCAATATGTGCATATTCCTGAACCGATAAACCCTGGCCAAGTTTAGGACAAGGGAGAAACATATTCCAAAGGCCAGCTGCCTGGGCTTTGGCTTTTAAGCTTTCCAGTTCTGCAGGCCATTGCCATTTGGTCCAGTCGCCGCCTTGGTTCAACTCATGAACTTGCTGCCAGAAATCAGCTTCAACTGGTTCAATTTCCTCAGCAATAAATTTTTTGGTTCTATTTAAATAATCTTGTGCACGTGCTGAAAGCTCAAACATCTCTTTATCCCTCTAAATATTCTAATTCATACGCTTTACAACACCTTAACCCAAAACCTATTATGAATAAAATGATTTTACTCCATACATTATTATGCATAGCATTCATTCTAAAACAGTCATGGACCTGCGAAATTTTCATCGTATCGACATTAACCTTTATCCGCTTTTTATGGCAATTTATGAGCAGAACAGTATTTCTAAAGCTGCACAGATTTTATCAGTTAGCCAGTCTGCTGCCAGTCATGCTTTACAACGTTTAAGACAGCATTTACAGGATGATTTATTTGTACGTACTGGCAGCAAAATGCAACCTACGCCGTTTGCGGAACAGATCTATCCTGAGCTGAAGAATGCACTTTTTGCGATTCAAAATATTTCAATACAGCATCAGCACTTCAGACCGGAAATGATTCAGAGTTTGAAAATTGCCGTACATGATGAAATTGAGCCAATGATCTTTCCCAGACTGGTTCAGCACTTTCAACAACTCAATCTGGAAATTCAACTTAGCAGCATGAAGCTGGACCGTAAAAATATAGCAGCAGACCTCGCCTCTCAACAGGTCGATTTTGTCATAGATCTGGAACAAAACATTGCTGAAAAAATCCAGTTTGAGCGTCTGGTTCAAGATGAATTTGTAGTGTGTACACAATTAACAGAAATGAATGAGCAGATTTATCTTGCCTCACCTCATATTGGCGTGTCATCACGCCGTACTGGCGTTTTAGTTGAGGATATTTATTTAAGCCGTAAACAATATTCACGACAGATTTTTTTACGCTGTCAGCATTACTCAACTGCTCTGCAAATTTTGGAACAACAAAAGACAGCTATGCTGACTATTCCTAAAAATGTATTGGTACATTTACAATTGGCTACCAGTCTAAATATTTTTGAAGTCCCTGTGGAACTGCCGAAAATTAATATGGGGATATATTGGCATAAGGATTTGCACGAGAATAAGAGACATCAATTTTTGAGAGCTGAAATTTATAAAATTTTTACTTAGGCTATTTATAAAGAAATTTAAATTGCTTAGGCTATTTTATATATAAGTTTAGATGGTTGCAGATTCATCTTTTCGCCAGAAAAATATACTTAGGCTATTTTAGCTGGTACAAAACTAAACACTGAGTGATTAGCTTTTAATCCGTAGATCTACTGGCTTTGCTCTAAAATGGCTCGACTTTTAGCTGTGATTTTACAGCTGGTTTTGCTGATTTGGATCTTGCCTTTGTTAAATCTCTCCATCACCTGGCAAATTGTGCTGGGCTTAGTATTGCTATGTTTTTCTTATTATCTGCTGCATAAAATTACAGTTTATTTAAAAGATGTTTTCCGCCCTTTTAAGAAAGGCAAAAAATACTGGTGCCGTGTAAAAGCCGTAAGTGATGGTGATACCCTCACCTGCTACCGTTTTAACGTCCGTCGCTCTCAAACCAAATTGCGCTTTGCCTTCGTTGATGCTCCTGAATCATCGCAAGCCTATGGTAAAGAATCGCAGCGTCTGGTCAAAAGCATGGTGAATAATAAAATGGTTCGGGTCAAGATTACCGATATTGACCGTTATGGCCGCTGTGTCGGTGTGGTCTACCGCTATCGCAAAAATATTAATGAAGAGATTGTCAAACGTGGTGCAGCGTGGGTCTATGAAGAATATATCAAGGATAAAAACCATTTACGCTATATGATGGAACTACAAAATAAAGCCAAGAAACAGAAAAAAGGCCTTTGGAAAAGCAGCCGTCCTGTACGTCCAAGTGTTTATCGTAAACAGGTAAAATCGTAAATTTGGTTTTATCAAATATAAATTGCAAATAATAAAAAGTGATCAGGACATTCAGATCACTTTTCTTTCACTCATTTTGGTTTTACCGATTTAATAAGCCAAATGCACCAGAAAGCGGAATGCGCCAGCAATCAGGGCCAGCGTTAAAAATCCTGCCAGCCATAATCCTACAAACCATAATGCCTGTTTGCCTTTCATACACGCTCCTTAATGATAGCCATCATCGCCGACCCTGACCTTATGCCGGAACACCCAATAGGACATACCGGTATAAATCACAATAATTGGAATCAGGATCAAGGCGCCAATCAAGGCAAATAGCTGGCTATTTTCATGCGCTGCTGCCTGCCAGATAGTCACGCTCGGCGGGATAATATATGGCCATAGACTAATCAAGAATCCGGTATAAGCAAGGAAAACCAGAACAAGCATATAGGTAAATGGGCCTAATTCACTACGTCTTTTACAGGCACGTAAGGCCAGCCAGGTAAATAGCAGAACCAGAACTGGAACTGGCATAAAATAGGTAAATTGTGGCTGACTAAACCAGCGTTCAGCAATCTGAGGATGAGTCAACGGCGTATAAATACTGACAGCACCCAATATGATCAGCAAGGCAATAATCAGCTTAGGCATCAGTTTAAACATTCGATCTTGTAAGTCATCTCCGGTTTTATAGATGAGCCAGCCACAGCCTAATGCCGCATAGAGCACCACCACACTGATTCCGGTGAAAATACTGAATGGAGTGAGCCAGTCCAGACCACCCCCAACATAGACACCATTTCGGGTTTCAATGCCCTGAATATAGGCGCCTAAAATCATGCCTTGCAGGAAACTGGTGATCGCAGAACCACCGATAAAGGCTTTATCCCACCAATGCTTACTGCGGTTTGCCTTGAAGCGGAACTCAAAAGCCACGCCGCGGAAAATCAAGGCAATCACCATCAGAATAATTGGCATATACAGTGCCGAGAGTACGGTCGAGTAAGCAAGTGGGAAAGCTGCAAATAACCCTGCACCGCCCAAAACCATCCAGGTTTCATTGCCATCCCAGACCGGAGCCACGGTATTCATCATGACATCACGTTCATCCTGATGCGGAAAGAAAGGAAACAAGATGCCGATGCCCAGATCGAAACCATCGAGAATGGTATAAATCAATACACCCAAACCAATAATCACAATCCAGATTAATGATAAATCAATCATTTTTTGTCCTCCTGATCCGGTTGTTCAGGAACTTCTTCGATACGTTCGCGAATACTACTTAATGGTCGACGCGAGGCCTGAACCACATCGCTATCTGATTCATGATCTGGTCGGGTATGAATAAAATCCGGGCCTTTGTGCATCAGGCGCAACATGTAGTAAATTCCGATACCAAATACCACACAGTAGACAACTACAAAAATAATCAGGGTCAGCCCCACCTGTTCAGCGGAAACCGGAGACAATGCATCCTTGGTACGCATGATGCCGTAGACTACCCAAGGCTGACGGCCGACTTCTGTGGTAAACCATCCCGCAAGCATGGCAATAAATCCGGAAGGTCCCATAATCAGGGCAAATCGGTGTAATGCACGCGACTCATAAAAGCGACCTCGAGTACGTGCCCACGCTCCCCATAATGCCAGTAACAGCATCAATACGCCGAGTCCGACCATAATCCGGAAGCTCCAGAACACCACCAGTGAATTCGGCCGGTCTTCAGGTGCAAAGTCTTTAAGCCCCGTAACCTTGCCATCCATCGAGTGAGTTAAAATCAGGCTACCCAAGTTGGGGATTGCGACTGCATATTTGGTTTCTTCCGCCTCCATATCTGGAATACCAAAGAGATATAAGGGCATGCCTTCATCATGATTGGTTTCCCAATGCCCTTCCATGGCTGCAAGTTTTGCTGGCTGATGCTCAAGGGTATTAATACCGTGCATATCACCGACGATGACCTGTAAGGGCGCAAGTACCAGAAGCAGCCACATCGCCATGGAAAATGAGGTTTTAACCAGTGCATCACGACGGCCTTTGATCAGATGCCATGCGGCTGTAGCAGCAACCAGTAAGGCGGAAACCAGAAAGGCAGCCATGGCCATATGGGCTAGACGATAAGGGAAAGATGGGTTAAACACGATGGCAAGCCAGTCTTGCGGAACAATCAGGCCATTTTCAATCGCAAAGCCTTGTGGAGTCTGCATCCAGCTATTGGACGATAGAATCCAGAACATGGAAATACAGGTTCCGATCGCAACCATCAAAGTCGAGAAAAAGTGTGCCTTTGGTCCCACTCGACCCCAGCCAAATAACATGATGCCCAGAAAGCCTGCTTCCAGAAAGAAAGCGGTGAGCACTTCATAGGCCAATAAAGGTCCAGTTACACTTCCTGCCACCCGGGAAAACTCACTCCAGTTGGTTCCAAACTGGTAGCTCATGACCACACCAGAAACGACACCCATCCCGAATGCCACAGCGAAAATTTTCACCCAGAATTTGAATAGATCCTGAAAAATCGGGTTTTGGGTTTTGAGCCAGCGCCATTCCAGAATGGCCAGAAAGCTGGCCAAGCCGATTGAAATTGCCGGAAAAATGATATGAAAAGATACAGTAAAGGCGAACTGTATTCGTGCTAACTCTAATGCAGTTAAACCCAGAGTCATAAGCTTCACCTATGCATTGTTATTTGGCATCTTTGCCCTTCAATTTTTAAGTCATGAATTTTTCTAGTGACATGGTTAGCTTAGGCGTGGCTGTTATAAAAAGTATGTAGTCTTTTGTTGATTATTTTTTAATCAGGTTAAACTGTGTAAGTGCTGCTAGCAGAGAAAATATTGCTCTCAATAATTTTTAAAAGTCTTCTCTTGAGCTTTGGATAAAACAGGCGTAAATTAGGCCTAAATTTAGTTACCCAGGTTAACTAACCATATGTTTTCCGAATCTCCCCGACTTCGTACGCTGTTATTACGCTGCGCACGACTGATGAGCGATGAGATCAATACGATCTTGTTGTCATCTCAATTAAATTATTCCTTATGGCAGGTGTTATACGTCATCCAGTCAAAGCAACAATGCACGCTGGCAGATATTTCCAGTTATCTCAATGTATCCAAGCCCGGTATTACTAAGCGGATTCAGCAACTGGTTGAACTCGATCTGATTGCCCAACTCGAAACTGAAGACAAACGTCAAAAGCTGTTCAAGTTGAGTGAGCAAGGAATTGAGACCTTTGCGATGTGTTCCAAACAGATCGATGCATTTGAAGATCAGTTGCTTGAGCACATTGAATCAGATGATCTTGAAGGCAGTAAAAATACCTTGATGCAACTCATTCAGCAGTTATATCCCTCATCTCAGGACAGACCTCAATGAGCCAAGAACAAGAAACGCCTTTATGGACGCCCAATTTTATCCTGATCAGTCTGGTGAATTTCCAGCTGGTTCTGGTGTTCTACTTACTGGTGATTGTGATTGTCGGCTACTCAGTGGCTGAGCTAGGGGCTTCGACTGCACAAGCCGGTCTGGTATCAGGTCTGTTTATTGTCGGCACCCTATTCGGACGCTTATTGATCGGAAAATTACTGAATCGTCTGGGCCTAAAAAATACGCTTGTCATTGGCCTGACTGGTTTCCTACTCTTTTCCGGACTGTATATGATTCCGGCCAAGCTGGAAGTTTTACTAGGCATCCGTCTGATACACGGCTTTATGATGGGTATGGCTTCTACTGTACTGGGTACAGTGATTGCACAGACCATTCCTGCCACACGGCGTGGTGAAGGAATTGGCTATTTCAGCATGAGCAGCACCCTAGGCACAGCGATTGGTCCCTTTGTCGGAATCTGGCTGATGACAAATTTCAATTATCAGGTAATTTTCATCTTTACCAGTATCGTTGCGCTCAGCTGCCTGATCTGTGGACTGTTTATCCAGCCACCACGCCTTAAGGCAAGTCATTCGTCAGCAGCCTCTACTTCGCAAAGCACCAGCAAACTGGCTCAGTATATTGAACCGAATGCGCTACCGATTGCACTGATTGTACTGCTGGTGGCTACTTCTTATTCAGGCATATTGTCGTTTATTCACTTTTATGCCAAAGAAATTAATCTGGTCGAAGCAGCATCTTTTTTCTTCCTGATGTATGCTTTTGCCATTTTGCTTTCGCGTCCTTTTACCGGCCCGCTCATGGACCGTAAAGGCGAAAATATCATTATCTATCCTGCCATTGTGATTATGGCATTAGGGATTTTGCTTTTAAGCCAAGCACAAAACTCTGTGATGTTACTCTCTAGTGCAGCGTTACTCGGTTTTGGTTTTGGGAATATCCAGTCGGTGTGTCAAACCATTGCGGTGAAAAGTACAACATTGCAGCGTATGGGTCTAGCAACCTCAACCTTCTTTATTGCCCTGGATGCCGGTCTTGGTTTTGGCCCGTATTTCCTGGGTATGCTGCTGGACCAGATTGGTTATCGCCAGCTTTATCTGTTCTCGGCGCTGCTCACCCTAAGCTGTCTGGCCTGGTATTACCTTCTGCATGGCCGTAAAGCAGGAAAAGTACAACCTTCTCATTAAAAGCTTTTAAAAGCGCCGACTAAACCGGCGCCGATATTCCAACGGCGTCAGACCGGTTTTTTTATGAAATAAACGGCGGAATGAACTTGGATCCTGATAGCCGACATTTTGCATAATCACATCCACAGCTTGATCGGTTTCTTCCAGTCGTTTACGTGCGGCTTCAATCCGGATCGCTTGTAGATATTGATTGGGCGGTATGTCTAAGGCTTGTTTAAAGCGTCGAATCAGGGTTCGGCCAGTCACATTAAACTGCTCTGCCAGCTGGTTCAAACTAAAATCTTCATGAAAATGCTGCTCTAGCCAGTTCTGGATTTTTTGTACCAGTTCATCATGGTGCGGCTGGCCAATATTCAGCAATGAATAAGACAACTGGCTATCACGGCGGTAATCAATTACGAAAGATTTAGCCGATTGCATGGCCACCTCAAAGCCATACAAGCGCTCAATCAGATGCAAACCTAGGTCAAACCAGGCCAGGCCTCCACCTGCACAATAGATATTCTGATCCCGGCTAATCATCAGATCGGCATTCAGTTTCACCTTAGGATAGCGTGAACGAAACACTTCCTGAAAACCCCAATGTGTTGTTGCAATCCGGTCATCTAAAATGCCTGCTTCTGCCAGAAAAAAATTCCCCGTACAGTTTCCTGCAATTAAAGTCGCCTCTGCATGTGCAGATTTTAAAAAATGAATCAGTTCTGGATTCTGTTGCAATACATCCTGAATCGGTGCAGCGATGGTCGGTACCACCAGAATATCTGCAGTTTGAATCTCTTGATAAGAAAAATGTGCCTGCAACTGCAGCCCATTGATACACCGAATCGGATGTCCCTCCGGACTGGCGATACTCACCTTAAACAGGCGCTGTACGTCCTGCTGCTGGATCCGGTTCCAGCTTACGCCAGCCATGGTAAATAAATCGACCACACCCGTAATGGCCGAAGCCAGTGCCCCATCAAAGCCTAAAATCACCACATCTTGCATATTTTTTTATTTGTCACTTTTCACCCGATTCATGTCATTATTGACAATCCTCCTCAATAAAAGCAACTGCTAGTCTTGATGCTATCTCAAGGATTGCACATTCAGGACAGTACCGTGACCCAACTGATTAATGATAAAGATCTGCATTTCCAGCTTTATGACGTATTCAAACTTGAAGCGCTGACTAAACTGCAACGCTATCAGGATCATGACAAAAATACTTTCGACAGTATTCTGGAAACGGCAAAAGGTATCGCGACCGATTATTTTGCGCCGCATAATGCCAAAGCTGATCAACAAGAACCGAACTTTGATGGCAAACAGGTCAAAACCATTGATGAAGTGAAGACAGCCTGGCAACAGTTTGCCGATGCCGGCCTGCTTTGCGCCCAGCATGATTATGCAGATGGTGGCATGCAACTGCCCACTTTGGTGAATATGGCCTGCAATGCTTATTTTATGTCGGCCAATCCGTCCACCGTAGCTTATTCTTTTCTAACGGCCGCTGCGGCGAACCTGATACAGGCTTTTGCCTCCCCAAAACAAAAGCAAATATTCCTACCACATATGTTGAGTGGCCGCTTTGCTGGCACCATGGCCATGACAGAGCCGAATGTAGGTTCCTCTTTGGGCGATCTGACCACTAAAGCCATTCCTCAGGCAGATGGAATTTATAAAATTAAAGGCCAGAAAATGTTTATTTCGGGTGGCGATCAGGACATTAGCGAAAATATTGTGCATCTGGTCTTGGCGCGGATTCAGGATGCGCCGCAAGGCGTGAAAGGAATTTCCCTGTTTATTGTACCAAAATTCAAAACCAACGAGGATGGTTCACTCGGTGAAGCTAATGATGTACAGCTGGCTGGCTTACTGCACAAAATGGGCTATCGAGGTACTACATCTACAGTTTTAAGCTTTGGAGAAAATGATAATTGCTTAGGCTATTTAATTGGTGAACCCGGTCATGGCTTAAAATATATGTTCAAGATGATGAATGAAGCACGTGTGGGTGTCGGTCTGGGCGCAGCCATGATTGGTTATCGTGGCTATCTGGAATCTCTGGATTATGCTAAAAACCGTCCGCAAGGCCGGCCAGTTCATGAAAAAACACCTGACTCGAAACCAGTGAATATCATTGAACATACCGATGTCAAACGCATGCTACTGGCGCAAAAGTCATATGTAGAAGGTTCGCTGGCACTTTGCTTATTTGCAGCCCGATTAATTGATGAACTTCAGGCAGCTCAAGATGAAGATAGTGCAATTCTGCTTGATCTCATCACCCCGGTGGTCAAATCTTTCCCTTCTGCCTATGGTCCGAAAGCCAATGATCTGGCTATTCAGGTCCTGGGCGGCGCGGGTTATACTCGTGAATATCCGGTGGAGCAATGTTACCGTGATAACCGGCTCAATCCGATTCATGAAGGAACTTACGGCATTCAATCTCTGGATCTGCTGGGACGTAAACTCTGGCAGCATAATGGCAAAGGGCTCAATCTGCTCATGCAGCGCATCCAGAAGACCTTGTCAGAGATTCATGAACCTAAGATAGTGGAACTCGCAAAGATCTATAAACAGCATCTTGCCACTGTGCAAAAGACTACACAGATTTTAGGCCAGGCCTTGCATCAAGGCAAAGTCAGCGAAGCTTTGGCCAATTCAAGCCTGTATCTGGATATGATGGGTAGGACCATCCTAGCCTGGCTATGGCTGGAAATGGCGAATCAGGCTCAACTCAAGTTTGGCACATCTTCGCAGGCAGAAGATCAGACTTTTCTGGCAGGGAAAATTCAGGCAGCTCAATATTTTATTCGCTGGGAACTCCCTGAAATTGAACATCAGGCCAAATTACTGATGCATCTGGATGATACTTGCCTGAATATGCAAGCCGACTGGTTCTAGGCAGAATTAATCAAAAAATGCGCCTTTATCGGCGCATTTTTATTTTGTAATTCATTAAGCTGTAGAGTTATTTACACCAAATTTTTTAAATAGCTTGGCACGCTTGGAAGGCAAGATATTAGCCTTACTTAAATCGCCCTGATAGTGCTGATATACCCGCTGATCCATGATTTTGTACCATAAAGGTGGAATCAAGGCTGGAATCAGCATGGTTGCATAACCGCTGGGTAATTCTGGCGCTTCATCAAAATGCCGCAACGCCTGAAATGGACGGCTTGGAAAAGCATGATGATCAGAATGGCGTTGTAACTGATACAAAAACAGATTAGTTACGATATTGTTGTTATTCCAGCTATGTTCCGGCAAGGTTCGCTCATAACTGCCATCCGCTTTCTGTCCACGTTTCAGTCCGTAGTGCTCGATATAATTCACAATCTCAAACAGGCTAACGCCATAAAATGCCTGTGTCAGTGTATAAGGAATAATTTTCTTGCCATACGCCTTTAGCATCAAGGCATGATAGCCGGCACTCATGGCCCAACCATGAAACAGCTCATTTTCCTGATTAAAGAATTTCAGTCCCTTACGCTCGAGCCGTCTTTTTTCAATCTGGATTGCAGATTTTAATCCGCCTATTACGGTACGTGGCCAGAAACGGTAAAAAGATTCACCCATTTTTGAAGATGCCGGATCTTCTGGTGTCGCCACCCGTTTATGGTGTCCATAAGGATGTTCGATCCGGAAATGGTTATAGCCCAAAGGCATCAGGCTGGCATGAGACCAGTAATGGTCTTTTTTCTGTGGACGATGACTGAGTTCATGTGCGGTATTCACCCCCACACCATTAATCGCACCCATAGAAACTCCAAGCAGTACCTGATCCAGCAAAGACACATTTGGCCGGCCTACGACATAACCGGCAAAGGCATTGGCTGCCATTTGCAAGGGAATAAATGCTTTTACAATGCGGTCATAATAAGGATCGTTAACCAGTGCCTTGATCTGCTCATCATTTGGGTTATTGGCATCATCGCCAATCAGGGCATCCAGAGTCGGAATGATTACGTGCAGTAATAATAGTCCGCCCATGGCAAAGACTTTTTTAGTCGCTTTGGGACCAAAATGATAACCGGCCAGAATTCCCATTCCGATCACAGGCAGACCTGGGCTGAGCAACCAGCCAAAACGTTTTTTATCCAGCTTGACACCTTTTAGTGCCGACGCTTCCTGCGTAAACTGCGCTTTCTGGATTTGTGCAGGGGCATTCATTGCGACCTTCCTTTTTTATGTTACTCTGCACTTATAGTTGATTATTTCAGCAGTAGCGAACAGTATTCAACGTCCAGAAAAGCTATGTCAGCGTCTTTGGCACATGCTGCCAAATTCTGGCCTAAAATCACAAAGTTAAAAAATTTATAGTCAATTAAATGAAATAAAACAGAAGAATAGAGTTAGGCATGGATGCTTTAAGTAAAATTTTTGATGATATTCATCTGGAAAAATCGGAATATCTTTATCTGAATGTATTTCATCCGGGCGGCTTTGACTATCAACATGAACCCTTTATGCTGGCCTATATCCTGTTACAAGGACAGGCGCAATTAAAGTTTATGAATGGTGATCGGCTGGAGCTGCAACAAGGTGATCTGGTGCTATTACCCGCAGGTTCCTCCCATCATGTTTCCTGCCCAGACAATGCCGATTTTTCTGAGCACCATGCGATTAATCCTTATTTTCAGAGCAATGCACAGCAATGTGTTGATCTCAATCGGGAAAATTCGGCGGAGCATAGTTTCATACTGGCTATTCGTTCTAGCTTGGATATCCAGATGGCCAAACCTCTTTTGAGTGCATTACCTAAATACCTGCATATTCAACATATTCTGGGTGATACGGCGCCAGAATGGTTACAGGTTGGCTTGCAGTTTCTGGCACTGGAAACCCAGCAGCTTCGTCCCGGACGTGACAAGATTCTGGATCATCTGGTCAGTATTTTACTGATTGAATGCGTACGTGATTATATTTTAAACCTGGAAAATGCCTCGAGCTGGCTGAATGCTTTTTCGCATCCGGAACTATCCAATGCACTGGCGGCGATTCATGGCAAACCTGAACAGTCCTGGACCGTAGAAAGTCTGGCCGAACAGTGTCATATGTCACGTTCCAAATTCGCCCAACTGTTTACCCAGATTGTCGGTGAGCCACCCCTTGCCTATCTGCAACAGCACCGCCTGCGTCTGGCAGCGCAATATTTGAGAAATAGTGGATTTGGTATCCAGCAGATCGCTTATCTGGTTGGTTATTCATCCGAGACGGCGTTTAGTCAAAGTTTTAAAAAACAGTTTGAACAGACGCCGACCCAATACCGGCTGAATTGTCAGAAGAACCAGTCTTTATTACCAGACTAAAATTACTGGACTAATGCCAATACTGCTGTGACCGGATCTTCGCTATTGCCAGAAAGTAGCTGCTTGTGCATGGTGATATGCTGCATAACCTGAATCTGCGCTGCTTCAATATCCATCAGTTTTTCAATTTCAGCTGCCAGATTTTCAGGTGTAGCAGCGGATTGGATGAGTTCTTGAATCACTTTTTTGCCAGCAATTATATTTGGTAATGAAAAATATGGGATTTTTACCAGTAATTTGGCAATTCGATAGGTCAGCCAGTGCAATTTATAAAAAGTCACCATCGGACGGTGCAGCAACATCGCTTCAAGCGTTGCAGTTCCAGACGCCAGTGCAATAATATTGGACGCATTCATGACCTGACGGCCAATTTTGGATTCAGCGCTGGTATTTTCCATCAAGCGAATTTGGGTTTTTAAGCTCTCAGGATAAGTGGCCAGTAAACTTTCGATTTGCTGCTTGCGTGCATCATTAATCGCAGGAATCAGAAAGGTATAATCCGGATATTTGTGATGCAGAATCTTGGCTGCATCCAGAACCAAAGGTCCCAAACGCTCAATCTCGCCACGGCGGCTTCCCGGTAATAATGCAATATATTTCTGATCTGGGTCTAGGCCTAATTCTGTCTGAGCCTCCAGAATTGGATTTTCAAGCGGCAATTGGCTAGCGAGCGGATGTCCGACAAAAGCTGCAGGAACATCCCATTTTTTAAAGAACGCTTTTTCAAATGGAAACAGGCACAGCACCAAATCAATACTGGCTTTAATGCCATGTATACGGCCTTGACGCCATGCCCAGACCGAAGGACTGACGTATTGCACGGTTTTAATCGGTAACTGTTTTTGTTTAATGGTTTTTGACAAACGCAGGTTAAAATCAGGCGCATCAATCCCGATAAAAATATCGACCGGATCTTTAGTCCAGGTTTCCACCAGACCATCCCGCACAGCAAACAGTTTTTTAATATCTTTTAAAACTTCGACAATGCCCATCACCGATAAAATATCCATCGGATAATAGCTTTTAAAGCCTTCAGCGATCATTTGTGGCCCACCGATACCTTCAAATTCAGCATCAATGCCTTGCTCACTAAAACGGCGAATCAATTTTGCGCCAAGCGTATCTCCAGAAACTTCACCGACCACGATTCCAATTTTAAGTTTTCGATTTAGCAAGTGGGTTTCCTCTCAGATCCGCATGGAAATTTATTGAATCGGGATTCTAACATAATCCTATGGCTATTCCGGAAGAAGCTTAAGTATCTTCTAATTTTAAGAAACCCACCGTTTAGAATAACTTAGTCAATAAGGGAGCTTGCATAAAAAGAATTAAATCGACATTTACAGGTACATTCAATTAGACAGAAATGGGGCAAATCGGACAGTTAAAATCAATCATTATATTCGCACTTTATACATAACCCAGTGAATAAACATGAAAGATCACCTAATATTCTTCACCTAGCTTTATCTTTTTTATGCATAAGTAAATCAATAATCAAGACAACGACTTATATCCAAAAGTCATAAGATATGCTCGTTTTTTGATTTTGGCATATATGCATGTTTGGTCCGATTGAATTTATTTTAGCAGGCGTTCTGGTAGGTTTTTGTGTAGGTGTCACCGGTGTCGGTGGCGGTTCATTAATGACGCCAATTCTTATCAGTTTATTCCGGATTGAACCGCATATCGCGATTGGTACTGACCTGCTCTATGCCGCGATTTCTAAATTCTGTGGCTCGTTTGTGCATGCCAAGAAAATGAATATTGTCTGGCCGATTGTGATCTGGCTGGCCGTTGGCAGTATTCCCGCATCTTTTGCAACGCATTGGGTACTCGAGAACTATCTGAGCCAATCGACGCATTACAAAGCCGTCCTGACCATGGTCTTGGGCTTTATGCTGACTATTACCGGCTTATCCATTCTGTTTCGCACCCAGATCGAAAATCTTTTTAATAAATACAGAAAACAAGAACTACCGGATATGACGCAGGATCTGGAAAAAGTGAAGCTGCAAGCCAAAGAAAAGCGCGTTGCTATCATCATCATGGGCATTATCTTGGGCATATTTGTCACGCTATCTTCAGTGGGTGCCGGTGCATTTGGTATCATGGCACTTGTAGTGATGTTCCCGAATCTGCCGATGATTCGTATTATTGGCTCTGACGTGGTGCACGCGGTATTACTGACACTGGTCGCAGGGCTGGGTCATATGTCTTCAGGCAACGTCGATTTCATGCTGCTCATGTGGTTATTGGTGGGGTCTATTCCGGCGATTATTGTCGGCACTTTACTCAGCTCACGTATGCCGGAAAAACTGATCCGCAAAATTTTAGGTATTACCCTATTTGCGCTGGGCGTGAATTTCATGATTAATCCTGTGAAATCAAAACCGGCTCAACCTGCTGAAACAGCAATGATAATTGTGAATCAAAATTCCCCGTCCGTTTAAGTTAACTATCCGATTCATCACTTTTTTTTCAAAGAAGTATTCATCTTTTTTATAACAAAGTGACGCATCATTCATGTTATATTCGGGCTATTAAACAACCTTTTGTATGATCGAACCAGTGACGGCAATGAATACACAACAGTCAAATCCTATTTCAGCATCAGATATTGATGACGTGAATATCCACAGCATGATTCCTCTTGTAACCCCTGCTGAGCTTAAAGCAGAGTTACCGTTGACTGAAACTGCTTATCAAACCGTACTGCATGGTCGTGAAACGATTCGTAAAATTCTGGATGGTGAAGACAAACGCCTGTTCGTTGTAATTGGCCCTTGTTCTATCCATGATCCGGCGGCGGCGCATGAATATGCTGAACGCTTAAAAGTACTGAGCGAAAAAGTTAAAGACAGCTTATACATCGTGATGCGGGTTTATTTTGAAAAACCACGGACTACCGTAGGCTGGAAAGGCCTGATCAATGACCCAGACATGAATGATTCATTCAATATTGAAAAAGGTCTGCGTATCGGTCGCAAGCTATTACTTGAACTGAATGAAATGGGCTTGCCATGTGCCACTGAAGCACTTGATCCAAACTCGCCACAGTATTACCAAGACCTGATTTCATGGTCAGCGATTGGTGCACGTACCACAGAAAGCCAGACCCATCGTGAAATGTCTTCTGGTCTTTCTTCACCAGTCGGCTTTAAAAATGGTACTGACGGCGGTTTAACGGTCGCGACCAATGCGATGCAATCTGTGAAACATGGTCACAGCTTCCTCGGTCTGAATGATCAGGGTCAGGTGGCTGTGATTCGCACTTCAGGCAATCCTTATGCTCACGTGGTACTGCGTGGCGGTAATGGCAAACCGAACTACGATGCAGGCTCGGTTGCCGATGCAGAAGCTGCTCTAGCCAAGGCCAAAGTCAGCACCAAGATCATGATTGATGCCAGCCACGCCAACTCTAACAAAGACCCGTACCTGCAACCACTTGTACTTAAAAACATTTCCGAACAAATTCTTGATGGAAACAAGTCAATTGTTGGTATTATGGTAGAAAGTCATCTTAAGGGTGGTCGTCAGGACATTCCGGCGAACCTGAATGATATGGAATACGGTCAATCCGTTACGGATGGCTGTATCGACTGGGAAACGACTGAAAAAGTTTTACTCGACATGCATGAGGCATTGAAAGACATTTTACCTAATCGTTAAATGATCTGACCAACGCCATCGCCAAGATGGCGTTTGCATTTCTAGAACAAGGAAAATTTATCTGATGAATGATATTGAAACGGCATTAAGCCAGATTGAGAATTTTCAGTTCATACACGAACATCTGTTTAGCTCCGGTCAACCGACCACTACCCAATTACAGCTGATGAAAGAATACGGTGTATCTACTGTCATCAATGTGGCGCTGACCGATAGCGAACAGTATCTGCCGCATGAAGATAAAATTTGCCTTGAGCTGGGACTGAACTATATTCAGGTTCCGATTTCCTGGGAAACCCCTTCAGACAATCAATGCCTGCTGGTACTGGACCTGATCGATCATCTGGTAAAAGAGCAAATGGTCTGGGTACATTGTTCGCAAAACTACCATGTCAGCTGTCTGATGTATTTATATCGTCAATACTATATGGATATGGATCTGCCTACAGCACAAGAACACTTGCATCAGATCTGGGAACCGAATGAAACCTGGACCGGTTTAATGCATGCGGTTGCTCTACAGCTACAAGGCCGTAAAGCAACTCAGGAACTGGAACTTTCCTTGATTAATCCGAATTATTTTGCCTGATTTTATTTGCTGTGGCTCAATAGCACGGTTGCCATGGACATAATTCCTTCCTGACGACCGGTAAAACCTAACTGTTCAGTGGTGGTGGCTTTGATACTGATTTGAGTCACATCAACATCCAAGACATCTGCAATACTTTGACGCATCGCCAGATTGTGCTTAGCCAGTTTTGGACGTTCACAGGCCACGGTAATATCGGCATTATTCAGGTGATAACCACGATCCAGAATTAGCTGATAAACATGCTTGAGTAGTACCCGGCTATCTGCACCTTTAAACCCAGGATCTGTATCTGGGAAATGCTGGCCAATATCTCCAAGCGCCAATGCACCCAACAAAGCATCACAGAGTGCATGCAGAACCACATCACCATCCGAATGTGCTTTCAGACCGTGAGTATGCGGAATTTGAATGCCTGCCAGAGTGACAAAATCACCTTCTTCAAATGCATGCACATCCAGACCCTGGCCAATACGAATTTGTGCAATCACCTTATACATCCTTTAGAAATAGCCCATTGAAATCTTGTACACTTGCTTTCTATTTCGCTATAGTTAGACCAAGCGTAACACAGTGAAAGTATAAGCGATCATGCTACTGAAAACTGATATAAATATGTTGAAAATAATTGGCCTGATGCTCGGTCTGGGGACGATTTCTACAGGTAGCTCGGCGATCACACTAAACTGTAGCGATGACAGCCAAAAAACGGCTGCCATGAATAAAGTCTGCTCAGCATCGCTGGCTGAATCTCGTGCAAAACTCGCAGACCAATACTTTACTGCTTTTCTGATTACCGATGCGCCTGTGCGCTTATTGCAAGATAGCCAACAATTATGGGCGACCCGTTTACAGCAATGCAAAACGCTAGACTGTTTTAAACAGCAGTTTGAATGGCGTTTAGATGATTTAAATGTCTATATTTCACTGAATCAAAGTCTGACCCAGCATTATATTAAGTTTGAACAGGGACAAATCGCCAAGCAGCCTGTACATCTCAAGATTCATCAACTGACCAAAGACCGGATCAAGATTGAAGGCCTAGCCTATCGTAATCCGAATAACCGGACCGAGAAACAGATCATTCCTTTTTTAGCCTATACTACGCCTGAGACAAAAAACCAGATCACCAATAACGAAAATGACTGCCGCTATGAGTTTAACTATAGTAAAGCCATTTTAGCGGTCAGTAGCCAGCAAAAAGGCTGTGAACGTTTTACCGGTATTTATCGACTATATGATTGATTTATTTTGAAAAATATTATAATTTATCGTTATATAAAATGAGATTTTTGGTGTAAAAAATAGCCCGCAAGCGGGCTATCAATTTAAGCTGGATAGTATTGCGCAATTTCCTGACTGATCATTGCGGCCGTTGCAGCTGATAAAGTCCAGCCCAGATGACCATGTCCGGTATTGTAAAAGACTCGCTCATGTTTGCCACGACGTACCACAGGCATCATATTTGGCATCATGGGGCGTAAGCCTGCCCAAGGCAAGACATGCTCAGTACACAGGTCAAAATTACGATTGGTCCAGTCAATTAAAGGTTGAATTCGGTCAGCACGAATATCCCGGTTATAGCCATTAAACTCGGCTGTTCCTGCAACACGCAAACGATCCTTGCCTAGGCGTGACAAGACAATTTTCGCACTTTCATCTAGCAGACTGACCCAAGGTGCGTTGTTCTGGCTCTGCTCATCATTCAGTTGCACGGTAATCGAGTAGCCTTTGACTGGATAGACATTGACTCGTTCACCAAGTATTTCAGCCAATTGATAGCTGCCAACCCCTGCACAGACCACAATGGCATCTGCATTAATTTCCAGAACATCCTCTGGAGAGGAATGGACATTTTCAGTACTAGGTTTGCATTTAACCCGAATATTCTGAGCCTGATGATCAACAACAAAAACATCTTGACCAAACTCAAATTTCACGCCTTTTTGCATACAGGCTTTGGCCAAACCGGTACTAAATTTATGAATATCCCCGGTGGCATCGCTCTGACAGTAAAATCCTGCATAATAATCGCCAGTTAATGCAGGTTCGATCTGCTTGATTTCTGCATTGGAAATGGCATTGCGCTCCAGACCACCGCTACACAACAGATCATTGACTTTGATCGCAACATCATAATCTGTCTTGTTATGATAAAAATGTAAAATTCCACGTTTTTCTAAATTGAAATCAATATTTTCTGTTTCGGCAATTTCAAATAAGCGTGCTCTTGCCAGTAAAGCCAGCCGTACAGTCTCTCGGGTATTGGCTTCATAATGTTTGATATTGCCCAGAAATTCCATGAGCCAGCTGTATTTATGCACACTGAAAGAAGGATTGAGCAAAAGTGGTGCGGTTTTTTGTGACATCCATTTGATGCCTTTGAGTACCGTGGCTTTCTGGTTCCATACTTCGGCATTACAGGCAGAAAGCTGGCCGCCATTGGCAAAGGATGTTTCCATTGCCGGATAAAGATGCCGATCAACCACAGTCACTTGATAGCCTGATTGTGCCAGCTCATAAGCTGTGGTTACTCCGGTAATACCGGCCCCAATCACCACGACATGACGCATAGACACCTCCTTGATTATATTGATGTCTTTTCCCATCTGTCATGTGTACCTGAGAGCTTCGGTAGATACATTGCACATCAATGCGGCCACCTTCCCCTTCGGTGAGTGATTGAACACTTCTCTCCAGAGTTTTTATCCATTATCACAGTCCTTTTGCCTGAGAGTTTCCTGGGAACTTGCTCCTTCGGCGAATGCAGAAGCATTTCTCTCCTGCAATAATGTTTTATTATCATGAGCAATTTATATACCATTTTTAGGAAAAACACAGTTTTTATTTATGTTAATTCACGTGAATTTATCTGTGATTCTTTTTAATTAAGAGCATACATGGGTGATGGAGGATATTGCCTAGATATCAAATTTTTAGATTTTGCTGTCCTAAGTAAAATGAGCAAGTTCTATCCTTTATAAAATTCCAGAACTTATTTAATTTTGGCGCTTAAATAGAACTCAACATTTGCTTAGGCTATTTTAATAATTCAAAGTATATGTCATCCAAAGCAAAATTTAGACTTTTATCATTTATCCTAGAATTTTAGATAATCCAAGAAAGCATCAGTACTAAGCTTCCTGCTGCGACCACTGTTTGTACACTGATAATACTAGCCATTAACTCACTATCGCCACCATACACCCGGGTTAAGACATACGAAGCTGAGGCGGTAGGAAGTGCAAAGAACAAGACCAATACCTGAGTAGTTAATGCATCAATCTGGAAAATTTTACACACTAAAAATGCAATCAGCGGCATTCCGAACAGGCGACCAAAGGTTATCAGGCTGAGTGGCAATACATCACGCTGAAAACCCTGAAACTGTAAGGCTGCTCCCACACACATCAAACCGAGCGGCAAACTGCACAGTGCAATCTGTTTAAGGAACTGCTCTGTTCCAGTCCAGAGTGACAAACCGGAAAGATTAAATAAACCACCCACTATACAGCCTAAAATTAATGGATTTTTAGACAAATCCAGGACGATTTTTTTCAGCTGCATATCGTGGCTACGGGTAAATGCCAGCACTGACAAGATATTCACCAAAGGAATACACAGCACCATGATCACAGCGAAAATAGTCATACCCTGCTGCTGAAATAAGGCGCTGACAGCAGCAAGGCCAATATAGGTATTAAAGCGCAGTAAACCTTGAACATAGACGCCGAAACGCGCATAGGAAATTCGGTAAATTTGGCGCAAGATATACAGCGCAATACTGACCACAGCCATGATGCTAAATACGACCAGTACTACATCCTGAATGACATTCATTTGAATCTTGGCAGTGGCCAGATTTAAAAACAGCATTACCGGAAACAATGCATAATAATTTAACTTTTCAGCGCCTCGCCAAAAATCATCACTCAACCATTGCCTACGCTTAAGCAGATAACCAAAGCTGATCAGTCCGATGAGGGGAAATAAAGAAGTTAAAATAATATGCAGCATGTGACATCCTGGTCTGTTTTCTGCCTAATCTTAAGCCGCTTAGACTGAACAGAAAACTTAGCATATTGATGAGCTTTTTCACCACTCAATTTAAGTAGCAAAAAGCTTGAATTTTCACCAACTAATCATATTGATCTGATGATTTTTTCTAAAATCAGTAAATGTAACGGAATCAAAGGTTCTCCGAGCTTTTGACCCAGTGGATATGCTTCAATCTTTTCAGTCAGCTGATAGCCATGGCGCTGATAATATGCCAACAGTTCAGTACGAACATTTAACACTGACATCTGAATCACGTTCTTCTTAAATAATTCGAAAATATGGGATTCGGCAAAGTCCAATAATTGCTTGCCATAACCCGAGTTTTGCTCAGCAGGTGCAACAGCAAAGCTTCCAATCTCTGCTACTTGCTGCCCTAAGCTCACGCCAATACAACCAAGAAGCTTATTTTCAATTTCCAACACAAACAGCTGAAAATCTGCTGAATTGAGCAATTCATATAACTGTTGTTCTTGAATACGATCACCCTGGATCATTCCTTCTTCTGTGGTCCATCCACCCCGAGTACGATAAGCTGTATTAATTAGTATGGTAAGTTGCTGAATATCAGCTTTGCTTGCCAATCGTATATTTTTATAGTGATTCATTTTATAAATAAAAAAGTCAGACCGGAGTCTGACTTTAAAACAATTTCACTTTAAAGTTAAAGCAAATTATTTAGGTTCAATCGGTGCAAATGGCGCAACTACATCGGCATTTTGCGCACGGTGACGCATGAAATGATCCATGAGTACTATCGCCAGCATCGCTTCAGCAATCGGGGTTGCACGCACACCCACACAAGGATCATGACGGCCTTTGGTCAACACATCAGTATCTTCACGCTCAATATTGATGGTTTTACCCGGCGTGGTGATAGATGCAGTCGGCTTCAACGCAATCGCAACACGAATGTCCTGACCGCTAGAAATACCACCTAGAATACCGCCAGCATGATTGGCCAGGAAGCCTTCTGTGGTGAGTTCATCACGGCTTTCATGACCAAACTGTTCAGCAACGCCAAAACCATCACCGATTTCTACACCTTTAACGGCATTAATCGACATCATGGCATGCGCAATATCAGCATCCAGACGATCAAAGACTGGCTCGCCCCAACCGACTGGCACTTTAGATGCAATGATCTCCAGTTTAGCGCCACAACTGGTACCTTGCTCACGCAAAGACGTCACTAGCGCTTCAAAACGCGGTACTGCATCCACATCGCCACAGAAAAACGGATTGTTTGGAACTTCGTTCCAGTCCAGTTTCTCTGCTTTTTCAGTACCAATCTGGGTTACATGACCACGAATCTCAATGCCAAATTTCTCGAAAAGGAATTTCTTGGAAATTGCACCCGCAGCAACACGCATTGCCGTTTCACGCGCACTTGAACGGCCTCCACCACGGTAATCACGGAAACCATACTTTTGGGTATAGGTATAGTCAGCATGACCCGGTCGGAATGTCTGCGCAATATTGCCGTAGTCTTTCGATTTTTGATCCGTATTACGAATTAACAAACCAATTGAAGTACCGGTGGTTTTACCCTCAAACACACCGGAAATAATTTCTACTTCATCGGGTTCTTTACGTTGGGTTGCAAATTTCGATGTACCCGGCTTACGGCGGTCCAGATCCTTTTGCAAATCAGCTTCAGTCAGCTCAATGCCGGGTGGAACCCCATCGATGATCGCCATCAGGCCAACACCGTGAGATTCACCACAAGTCGTTACACGGAACAGTTGCCCTATACTATTACCTGCCATGTCAAACGACTCCTTATGCTTGAATAGACTGTATGAATAAATCACGGTAGGTACGACATTGCTCTGCAGTCAATGCAAAGATACCCGTACCACCTTTCTGGAATTGTAACCAGTAGAAATCAACCGAATTAAAGTTTTGGCGCATCGCCCATTCTGAGTTACCCACTTCGATCACGATCAGGCCATTCTCAGTCAGATAATCTGCTGCTTGAGCCAGCATTTTACGCACCAGATCCAGACCGTCCTGACCTGCAGCAAGTGCAAGCTCAGGCTCATGATGGAATTCCTCAGGCAAATCAGCCATATCTTCCGCATCGACATACGGCGGATTAGATACGATTAAATCGTATTGGTTTTCAGCTGGAATTTTTTCAAACAGATCTGATTCAAGCAAAGCGATCTGATATTGCTTGTCATGATGCTCAGTATTGATTTGCGCAACTTCCAAGGCTTCTTTCGAAATATCAGTCGCATCTACTTCCGCTTCAGGGAAAGCATAAGCCAAGGCAATTGCGATACAGCCGGAACCGGTACACATATCTAGAATGCGTTGTGGTATCTTCGGATTCGGGTTTTCCGGCAAGTTATTAACCGCTTCACCCATTTGACCATGTTCACCCAGGAAATACGGGGCAAAACGGTTCTGAATCAGTTCAGCAATCGGTGAACGTGGAATCAGCACACGCTCATCGACATAGTAGGGTTTGCCGTCAAAGTAAGCCAGATTCAATAAATATGAAGTTGGAACTTTTTCATTAATACGGCGTTCCAGCAGACTTAAAAATTCGGCTTTTTCACTTGGCAATAATTTGGCATCTAGAATTTCAGCGTCCGCTTTCCATTCTAGTGACAGGGTTTGCAACACTAGCGCTGAACTTTCAGCAAAATAATCTTCTGTGCCTTGGCCCAAATGTGCATCGTATTGACGTAATGCTGTCACACCAAAACGAATAAAATCACGAATGGTGGTTAAATTTTCAGCGGCTTCCTGCATATGTTCAGGGCTAATAGTCGGTCGATCCACTTAAGGCGTCTCCAAGGTCATTTTTTTAAACGCCTTATGATACCCTGTTTTGCCTGCTTTTATAATGCTAAAAGCATGAAAAACACGAATTCTCTACGCTCACAAAAATTATAAAACTCCTGTTTTTGTGAGCGATTATGCAGATAAATGTTTACTTTATTCAGAGGTGTTTTTGTTAAATATCCATGTTAATGGTATGACGACTTATCGAAAACCGGACGCATAAGAACGGGATTGATAAAGATTGGCCTGATCCATAATCAAAGCCAGCATACATTGCCCTTGTTGCTGTTTGGCATATTTTCCTGACATTCTAAGATTACATTGCTGGGCCAGTTTACGCTCCCACAATACATGCTGACTGCGAATGGCGGCGGTTTGATTCGGATTCAATTTAAGATAAGTTTTATAGTTTTTCTTCAGACGTTTATTGTGAACTTTCAGCTCTTTTTCCAGGCATTTTTCCGCTTTAGGTGTATTACCATAACTAAAATTCATGCACTGTGTATATTCCTTGGAATACCCAATAGCAGCCTGCGTCTGAACCGCAGTACCCGCAAAAATTGCAACTAAAAACCATGCAAGACGCATAACTTCCCCTTGACCGAAACCGGTACAATCCCAATAAATGTTTAACAATCAATATTGTTTAAATTATCCACTGATATTAACGCAGTCCGGACAAAAATCCTATGCCTTTCTCGGACTGAAAGATTAAACAGTTGCACAATTGAAAATTGGCACATGACCCACATATAATCCGCATTCAATCTTCAAATGAGCCCAGATCTATGAGCTATAAGCACAATAATCTTATGGCGATGCGCCAGAATTACTGGAATGACCAAGCCTCCAGTCAGGTACAGCAAGAAAAGGTTTTTTTGCAGTCGACCTTAATGCAGCATGGCGTATTTACCGATGCGACACTGGACGATGCTAAATATCTGTTTTTTGGCTTGCCAAGTATTGTGATTGTAAAAGGCTATGCTTTGGGCTTTATGCATGACAGCGTACAGCGCCTGATTCATCAACATATTCAAACAAATAAACAACAGTTACAGCAACGATCTGAATTAAAAATCCAATTTCAAATGGCATAATGCCCCGTCTAAACTGATACAAGTTGGTGAATAAATGAAAGCTTGCCTAGCTTTTACTATGAATTCAGCAGCTTAAACTTTTTTAATACGTGCAGAAACGCTACTATCCCTTACAATGATTTATTCTGCTTCATGCTGATGATGAAAGGATCGAGTTTACATGTCAGATCAGAACGATAAGCTTAAACAACTGAAAACCTCCTCTATGGATCGACGCTTATCGATCGCAAAGGCATCCTTGCTGGCAGGCACGCGTTGGGCGGCTTCTAGTGCAAGCTCCATGTTCTCAAGCGAAGAAGAAAAAGAAAAGAAACGTAAAAAAGCCATGAAAGAACAGGCTGATTATCTGGTGGCAGAAATTGGCAAGCTAAAAGGTTCTATCGTTAAAATTGGCCAGATGATGGCGCTGTACGGTGAGCATTTTCTGCCAGAAGAAGTCACTCAAGCTCTAAATACCCTGAACAATCAGACGGTGGCATTGGCATGGCCAGCCATCAAGACCCAGTTACAGCAACAACTCGGTTCAAAACTCGACGATCTCACCATTGATCATGAACCTTTGGGCACAGCTTCTTTGGCACAGGTACATCGCGCTACCCGAAAATCTGACGGCATGGAACTGGTGTTAAAAATTCAGTATCCGGGTGTGGCAGAAGCCATTGATTCGGATATGAGTCTGTTTAAAAACATGCTGAAATTGACCCGTATCGTGCCACAGACTCGCGAATTCGACCAATGGTTCGATGAAGTCCGTGAAATGATGCATCGTGAAGTAAATTATCAGATTGAAGCAGATACCACGCGTCGTTTTGCTGCCCGTTTAAAAGATGATCCTCGCTATATCGTCCCAACCATTATTAATGAATATTGCTCAGATCGTGTGCTGTGCATGACTTTTGAACGCGGTGTGCCGATCAACAGCCCAGTGATGTTGTCCTTACCCCAAGAACGCCGCAACCAGCTAGGTGAAGCCTCTCTAGAAATTGCAGTGCGTGAAATCTTCGAATGGGGCGAGATGCAAACCGATCCGAACTTTGGTAATTATCTGGTTCGTCTGGGCAATGGCGCAGATGTGCACGACAAGATCATTCTGCTCGACTTTGGCGCGATCCGTCAGTTTGACCAGCATCTGCTCAGTGTTGCGCGTAACCTGATTCAGGCAGGCTATCATCATGACTCGGATATGATGGTCAAGGCGATGACTGGTTATGAGTTTTTTGATTCGATTCCGCAAAGCATTAAACCAGATATGGCCAAAGTCTTTTTACTGGCCACCGAAGCGTTTAGCTCACCACTGAATAATCAAGAATTGCCAGCTGGCATCATGGATGAACATAATCGCTATGACTGGAAAAAAAGCCAGCTGCATAGCCGTGTGATGCAACAGGCGTCGAGATCTATGGCTTCACGTTATTTCAGTGTTCCACCCAAAGAATTTATGTTTATTAGCCGTAAATTTATTGGTGCCTATACTTTTATGACCGTGATTGATGCCAAAACCAATGTGCGTGCCATGATTAAACATCATCTCTCTTAAAATAAAACCTGCATCAAAAAGACCCGGATGATTTTGTCATTCGGGTCAATTTTTAGACATATTCGATTTTTTATATTTTTATCTTTCTTTTATTTTTCATTAATTTATTCCTCCATTTCTTCAATCCCCGAAACCTAAAAATTGTCAATCATTCGTGTCAGGGATGACATGGTTTTATCTCTGAGTGCATGTCAGTATTAAAAAAAATAACGTGACAACACCTTTAGGATAATCAGAATGAATAATATGGTGAATAAAGCCCAAGGATTTGGCTTGTCCATACTGACCAAAATCGCGGGTAGCGAAGTATTAGACCAGTTAAAGCTGCGGAAATTTGTAGAAAAATCACTTTATCAAAGTTCAAAAGTAGGATTCAAAACCCTGAGTCAAACCCAGAAAATCCTGAAATCTGGCCAGAAGATTCAAAAACAGCGTCTGCCGCATCAGTCTAAATCCTTATTTGATCTAAACCTGACTGAAGAACAGCAAATGACCTGTGATGCCATGCAGCAATTTGCCCAAGAGGTGCTGTATCCCTTGGCGCATGATGCAGATCAGCATGAATTATTTCCCCATGAACTCTGGCAATACAGCACTGATTTAGGTCTGAATTTCTATGCCCTGCCTGAAGCATTGGGGGGCGTTGCATCAGAACAGGATATTGTCAGCAATATTTTAATCGCTCAACATTTGGCACAAGGAGATTTCAGCCTGACCGCTGGCTTACTTTCGACTTTTAGTGTCATTAACGCCATTACCCGCTGGGGCTCAGAGCAAATTCAGGCAGAATATCTGGGCACTTTCGCAGAAAATCCTGAATTAAAGGCTACCTTTGCGGTGCAGGAAGAAACAGCAGCGTTTAACCCGGAGCAACTTAAAACCAAGGCTGTTGCACATCAGGGACATTATCTGATTCGGGGTGAAAAGACCTTAGTGCTCTTGGGAGAAAGTGCCGATCTGTATCTGGTCAGTGCTGATCTGGATGGCAGAGCTGAGGTCTTTGTGGTGCAACGCGACAGCACCATCACTGCGAAAAAGTCGCCTGCTATGGGTTTAAAGGCCACAGAAACAGTCACGCTCAAATTTGAAAATACTCCAGCACAGCGTCTGGGAGATGAAGATTTTGATTATCGTGCATTCGTAGATTTGGGCAATTTGATGTGGTGTGCAATGGCAGTAGGTACCTGTGAAGCCATTAAGAAATATTGTGTGCAATACGCCAATGAACGTATCGCTTTTGGCGAACCGATTTCCCATCGTCAGAGTGTCGCCTTTATGATTGCCGATATGGCCATTGAAATTGACGCGATGCAAGTGTTGATCTTGAATGCCGCTAGTCTGGCTGAATCGGGACAAAACTTTCATCGTGAAGCCTATCTGGCCCGTCTGCTCTGCGCAGAAAAATCCATGAAAATCGGCACCGATGGTGTACAGATTTTGGGTGGTCATGGTTTCACCAAAGAACATCCGGTAGAACGCTGGTATAGAGACCTGAGAGCCACTGCCATTCTCCATTCTGGCTTGCATGCCTGATCAAAACATAAAGAAGAACAATAATGAATCTACAAACTCCAAAAAAATTCAAGCTTTTGATTGATCAAGCACATGAAGTTGCCCTCAATGTTTTGCGCCCTATTTCACGTAAATATGACAAGGCTGAACACGCTTATCCGATAGAGCTAGACATGCTCGCTTCAGTCGTGGATGGCATGAACCAAGGTAGTGAAGGCATGAATGCAGGTGCAGCAGTCAATAAACGTGGCGATGCAGACAGCAGCAATAAAAATGGCATTAATATGTCTACCGCCCTGAGCATTATTGAAATGTGTTATGGCGATACTGGTTTATTACTTTCGATGCCACGTCAAGGATTAGGAAACTCAGCCATTGCAGCCGTTGCCAATAAGGAACAATTACAGCGTTTTCACGGGACTTGGGCAGCCATGGCGATTACCGAGTCAGGCTGTGGTTCAGACTCTGCGGCGATTCGTACCACTGCGACTAAAGACGGTGATGACTATATTCTGAATGGTGAGAAGATTTTTGTAACATCCGGAGATCGTGCTGATGCAGTGGTCGTTTGGGCCACTCTGGATAAAAAGCTGGGACGATCAGCCATTAAATCATTTGTGGTGACCAAAGGTACTCCAGGAATGAAGGTTGAACGACTGGAACATAAATTAGGGATTAAATCATCCGATACTGCCACGATTAGCTTTATCAACTGTCGAGTACCTGCAGCAAACCTGCTCGGTCATGCAGAAATCGATGTTGCTAAAGGCTTTGCTGGCGTGATGGAAACCTTTGATAATACTCGCCCGCTGGTCGCCGCCATGGCGATTGGTTGTGCGAAAGCCTCGCTGGAACGCATCAAGGAGATTTTTAAGGATCAGCTGGACTCCACTTATGCCACACCGTATTTACAAAGCTCTAATATCGCAGCACAAATCTATCATATGGAAGCTGAATGGGAAGCAGCACGCTTGCTGATGCTGAAAGCCGCCTGGATGGCCGATAATCACAAACCAAATTCACGTGAAGCATCTATTGCCAAAGCCAAGGCCGGTCGGATCGGTAATGAAATTACCTTAAAATGTGTCGAACTGGCAGCAGCCATTGGTTATAACGAAACTGAACTTTTGGAAAAATGGGCGCGTGATTCCAAGATTCTGGATATTTTTGAAGGCACCCAGCAAATTCAGCAACTGATTATTGCCCGTCGGGAATTAGGAAAATCATCGAGCGAATTAAAATAATGATTGCTCATTAAATAGCGAATTAAACTTATCTAAATTGAATAAACGATGGCTTTTTTAAGCATTTAGCGTTATAAAAATTCATCGTTTTTTCAAAATAAAATCAGTCCAATATGTACTCTATTCGTCCCATTCAGCCTGAAGATAATGCTCAAATTGCAAGCATTATTCGTGGTGTTTCCCAAGAGTTTGGACTGGCAGCAGAATCTGGTTTTGCCGTAGGTGATTCTATTCTAGATGAACTATATCAAGTTTATCAGCAACCGGAATCAGCTTACTGGGTTGTTGTAGATCAACAAAATAAAATTTACGGTGGTGGTGGAATTGCGCTATTAAAAGGTGATGCAACTATTTTAGAAATTCAGAAAATGTACTTTTTACCTGAAATTCGTCAGCAGGGTTTTGCCAAGAAAATTTTAGAATTATCTTTTGAATTCGCACAGGCTCATCAGATTAAGTCAGTCTATCTAGAAACAACTAAAGTGCTTTGGCAAGCGGTGAAACTCTATGAAAAATTAGGTTTTCAGCATCTTGATCATCCTCAAGGCAATACCGGACATAGTGAAGCCTGTGAAATCTGGATGCTGAAAAATCTTTCAACTTAGAGATTTTTTAGTAGATAGATAAAGTTTGTACATTAATAAAGTGCTTTCATCAGCAGCAAGCTTGACTCTTGTATATAGGCTGCCTAACATCGAAATACGTTTATTCAGGCATGGAATTCACAGTTTGTTTGTTTCTCATTTATTCAATCCAATTAAATCTAAACGTTCACTATTTCATTCTCAATCTTTTAAATTTTCCTCTATTTTATTGAGCACTTTTCTTTTTGCGGGTTGTTCATCCTTGGGCGGAGGCTCGGTAGAAAAACGCGCAGCTAAGCTGTCTAAAGGCATTCAAACTGCTTATTCCACCCCATCCAGTACAGCTAATCGTGTTTCACCTTTAATTGTTCAACATGCACAAAATCAGGGTGTAGATCCGCTTCTAGTGGCGGCTGTGATTCGTCAGGAATCTACTTATCGTAGCCAAGCAACTTCGCCAGCAGGTGCGGTAGGCTTGATGCAAGTGATTCCGAGATATTGGCAACAAACTTGTCCAGGTGATTTATACAATGAAAGCAGTAATATCCAATGTGGTACATATATTCTTTCTAAATATAATCAATCATCCGGTGACTGGAAGAAAGCGCTTGCCTATTATAATGTAGGTCCATCGGGTTATGAAAATAATCGTAAAATGCGTAAACAAGGTAAACGTTATGCCAAACAAGTAAAACAGCATAAAAAAATGCTGAAAGACTCTCTATAATTACTGATTTAAGCTAATTAAATTAATAATGCTTAGGCTATTTGATGTAAAGCTTTGATAATTAGTAGTTATTAAATAATACCTATTGAAATTTCTGCTATGAAAGCATATTTAGAAAATATTAACTACAGTTGTGATACGCGTGTTCGGTAAAAATACCCTGCCATAAAAAACCAGCGATTCGCTGGTTTTTTATTTTTTAGGATTTATAAGATAGAACTGTAAAATCTTTTAGATCAAACTATATCGACCGGATAACACTAGTCATCTTAACGCGAATCATCCTTCTAAGAAGACTTTAATAAGATTTCAAATAAATACTTCTATACACTTAAATTAATAAGTTCGTGGAGCTCGATAGGAAGTGAATGCATATAGAAATCAGAATCAAAAATAAAAGACTTACTCCTAAAATCCTGCGCACAAAAAAATCCCCCTCTGCCTTAGCGGAGGGGGATTTTGGAATAATGAGCTGGCGATGACTTACTCTCACATGGGTAACCCCACACTACCATCAGCGCTAAGAGGTTTCACTTCTGAGTTCGGGAAGGGATCAGGTGGTTCACTCTTGCTATGGTCGCCAGCACAACTGTTTATGGACTTGTTCGGGTCTTATTTAACTGCTGTTGCAGTGTTTGCCGTACTTCGTACCAAATGAGTTATTAACAGAGATACTTGAGTTAAATTAGGTTGTTCATTTTATCTAGCTTTTCAACTAAATCAAGTTTGATCGTTTGATTTCGAATCAATTGAGCTTCATACAACAACTGTTTGGGTGTTGTATAGTCAAGCCTCACGAGCAATTAGTATTGGTCAGCTTCACATATCACTATGCTTCCACATCCAACCTATCAACGTCGTAGTCTTCA
>NZ_JBQGUZ010000024.1:0-45382 GCF_052078135.1 Acinetobacter lwoffii | reverse complement strand
CATTTTAAATCAGGAATGTAGTGTTATTGCTGTGCTTCCGCCAGATGACGTTCAGTCACGGCCTGTTCATATAACAGCTGTTCTTTTTCTTTATGTTCGACAGAGAAGCGGATCATCAACACACAACTTGCAGCAATCACTACCAAGCCACCCAGTACCATCAAAGTGGTTTGAATATCCAACATGCCCTTTAACAGGAAACCTGCAGCTACCGCGCCGACATTGCCACCTGCTCCAATAATACCAGCCACCCCCCCCAAGGCATCACGGTCGATAAAAGGTACCAGTGCATAGGTAGCGCCACATGCCATATGAGTAAACAAGGCAAAGATGGTCATTGCCATGATCGCCAAGGTTGCACTATTCATTTGCGAAAACAGAATAAGAAACAGACCTTCCAGCATGATCAAGGCAAACAGGACTTTGGTTCGACCATCCAGACCTTTTTGAATCGCAACTTTGTCTGAAACAATGCCACCCAAGGCACGGGCAAACAATGCCAGTAAACCAAAAATCCCGGCAGCCATGCCTGCTTCTTTTAGGCCAAACTGGAAGTTGTCGACAAAGTACAAGGCAATAATGTTATGGATGAAAATTTCAATACCAAAACAGGCTGCATAAGCTCCAAACAAAATCCACACACGGTAGTTACGTGCGGCATGCATCAAGATTGCAAGGCCGCCTTTTTTATCGCTACCAACAGAAATACCTTCAGCACGGAGTTCTTTAAAATTGCCTTGTGGACAGTCTTGGGTGAATTTCCAGTACAGTACACCGACAATGATCATCAGAATACCCGGAACCAGAAGTGCAATTCTCCATCCCATTGCCTGTTCTACACCGAACATCACCAAAGCAGCCAGCATTAAAGGCATCAGGGCTTGAGTCGCACCGCCACCGGCATTCCCCCAACCTGCTGTAGTTGCATTTGCCGTTCCCACCACATTTGGCGCAAACATGATACTGGTATGATATTGAGTAATCACGAAGCTGGCACCGATGGCGCCAATCAATAAACGGAAAAACAAGAAAGATTCATAACTGTTGGCCGACGCCACACCAAACACCGGAATACTGCCAATAATCAGTAAGGCGGTATAGGTTTTACGCGGACCGTATTTATCACACAACGGCCCCACGATCAGACGCACCAGAATTGTAATGGCGACTGCGGCAATATTGATATTGGCGATCTGCTCTTTGGTCAGGCTGAATTCACCGGCAATCACTGGCATTAACGGTGCACAGGCAAACCACGCAAAGAAACAGACAAAAAAAGCGAGCCAACTCATATGGAAGGCCCGCATCGCTGAACTACTGAAGTTAAATAGACTTATTTTTGTTGCTTTATTGAGACTTGTATTTGAAGACATAGCCATTTCCTTACCAGAACTGAACGTATTTAAGTCACTGTGATGCACAAGGCATATCAGTAACGATCAGAACGGACGTCATTGGCCGTCATACAAATGTAGAGTCTTCTTTGACTTTAATTAGATATATGCATAGGTCATGCCAGATTATTTTTAACATAAAATAAGATATTGTTTTACATAAAATAATTTATATTCAAACGCTTAAATTAGATGTTTCTTTCTTAAAAATAGAGAAAAAATAGATATCTTCTGAGGCATTGTTAGAAAAACAGCGAGAGGATGACCTGGTCGGAGTCATTGCTGGTTTAAATCGGTGCAGGGCTGGATCAAATAATTTTTCCCTTTTCAAAATGTAATACATGCGCCTCTAAATACGCTACTTCATCTACATGATGGGTCACATAAATCATGGGTAAATCTGTTTGATGAATCACAATTTTCAGAAAAGGTAAAATCTGATTTTTCAGCTTTTGATCCAGTCCATTTAAAGGTTCATCCAAAAGTAATAGATCGGGAGAAGATAAAAGTGCACGTCCAATAGAAACGCGCTGTGCCTGTCCACCAGAAAGTTGATGCGCCCGATGCCGAAGCAGTGGCTTTAATTCAAGTAGTTCAACGATATCTTCGAAAAGAAATTTTTGCTGACCTTTATTTTTTATGTTTAGCTGTTCTGCATATTTTAAATTCTGCATGACATTCAGATGCGGAAACAGTAAGGCTTGCTGAAAAATCAGGGCTATTTTTCTTTGATGAACAGGAATATTTAGTTTCTGCTGATGATCAAATAATATTTTTTGCTGGAAATGAATAAAGCCGTGTGATGGTTTTAATAGCCCTGCAATATTTTTTAAAAAGGTGCTTTTTCCACTTCCCGATGCCCCCACAATACCAATCAACTTCGTCTGCATATCCAGATTGGCCTGTAGCTGGAAATTTGCGTAATTAAACTGAAAATCACACTTCAGCATCTTAAGCCTCCAATTTACGTTGATACTTCTGCATGATCCAGTAATTTGCAATCAAGGCTGAAAAAGCCAGAATCAGAGATAAAATGACCAGACGCATGGCCATGCTTTCTCCATCAGGCTGCTGTAACAGGCTATAAATGGCGATGGGAATCGTACGGGTTTCTTCTGGAATATTGCCAACAAAGGTAATGGTGGCACCAAATTCTCCCAGACTGCGGCTGAAACATAAAATGCTGCCGATTAAAATTCCCGGCAAAGCCAATGGCAAACTAATGCTACAGAATACCCGCCATGGTGCTGCGCCTAAAGATCCTGCCACCTGCTCTAATTGCCAGTTGATCATTTGAAAAGACAAGCGAATTGGTTGAACCATTAAAGGAAATGCCACAATCATGGCAGCGAGTACCGCACCTTTCCAATTAAATATCAGCTGAATTCCCCATTTATGTAGATATTGCCCCAGTATCCCCTGATGGCCAAATAGCAGGAGCAGAAGATAGCCCAGCACTACCGGCGGTAGCACCATGGGCATCTGCAATATCGCTTCAACGAGAAATTTGGCCCTGAATTCATAACGTGCCAGTAGCCATGCTACGGCGATAGCAAATGGCAGACACACCGCTGTGGCAAAGCCCGCCACTTTGGCTGAAAGCGCTAAGGCACTCAGTTCTTCTGGTGTAAGCATGAGCAGTTAGCCGACCTTAAGCTTAAAGCCATATTTCTGGAAAATCTGTTTGGCCTGTGCGCTTGTCTGGATAAATTCAGAAAATTGGACTGCTGCCTGATTTTTCTGGCCCTGCCGGGTTAAAGCAATCGGATACACAATCGGACGATGTGTTCTGGCTGGAAACACCCCCGAAATTTTAACTTTTTTACTCATCAAGGCATCAGTTCTATACACAATACCGACCTGACATTCGCCACGTTCTACAAAGGCGAGAGTTGAACGGACGCTATCCGTACCGACAATTCTGCCTCGAAGCTGATTCAACCAGCCCAGCCGGGTTAAGCTTTGTTTGGCATATTTTCCAGCAGGCACCGATTCCATTTGTCCGGTACATAGATAGCCTTGAAAGGCTTTAGCAAAATTAAAGTCGGCTGACATTTTAAAATGATTTTTTTGCTGAATAGGACTAATCAATACGAGTTCATTCAAAAGCAAAGGTCGAATCTGACCGATCTGAATTTTTTGTTTCTTGATCAGCTCATTCATCCAGTCCAGGTCTGCAGAGAAAAATAGATCACTGCTCGCTCCCGCCGCAATTTGTTTCGCCAATACCGAAGACGCAGCAAAAACCGGAACGATCTGGATATCCCGATGCTGTTGCTCATACAGCTTGGAAATATCAGTAATCGCATTGGTGAGGCTGGCTGCAGCATAGATTTTAACTGTCTCGGCATGCAGCATGGGGCTAGTCAACAGCATGCCAGTGAGTAGAACTTTGATTAAATCCATCTTTCTTATTCTATGTGGTTCGAATATTAACAATTGATACAGGCATTTCAAATCAGCAAACCCTGTACCACATGCCCAGCCTGGATTTCTGTTCCTGCCGGAATGCGCACCAGACAGTTGGCCTGCATCAGATTACTCAACATATGTGACTGCTGTTTTGCCAGGCTTTTGAGCTTTAAGGTACCCTGATCAAATTCGGCAACCATTCTTAAAAATCGTTCGCGTGCATCCGCTTTCAAATCATGTGTCATTACCGCACTAAGCCATGCAGGTGACTGCTTTTGCCCTTGTAAGGCATTCAGTAAAGTTGCCGTATAGATTTGCATACCGACATAAACGGCAGCCGGATTCCCCGGTAAACCCAAGAGATAACAGTAACATTGATCATCTCGACGATACTTAGCAAATAACATCGGTTTTCCAGGCTTCTGCTTCACTTTCCAGAAAATCTGCTCAAAACCCTGCTCCAGGGCAACAGGACGAATGAAATCATAATCACCCACCGAAACCCCGCCTGTGGTCAATATGAAGTCGTATTGGTTTTTAAGACGATGTATTAACGTTTGCAGCTCATACTCATTATCTGAAACATGCAGAATATCTACGTTTTGACCCTGGGATTGAAACCAGGCCTGAATCAGTGGAGCATTGGCGTCAAAGATTTTTCCGGAATTCAGGTCTTCAATGCTGGAAGCGACTTCATCTCCAGTAATCACAACAGCAATTTTAGGATAACGATAGACTGAAACCTGCTTTACGCCTGCCATGCTCAAAGCTGCAATTGCACCTACATGCAGTTTTTGACCTGCATCTGCCAGACGCTGCCCTTGTGCGATTTCCTCGCCTGCATCACGTATATCCGTATGAGGCTTTAGGTCTGTTGTAATAATGATTTGATTGGCATGGCATTTGACAATTTCCTGACGGGCGACCGTTGTAGTTCCTGCTGGAATCCTGGCACCGGTAAAAATCCGGACCGCCTGACCTGGCCGCAGTTCAATTTCAGTACTTTGCCCTGCCCGAATCTCTCCAATGAGTTCAAAAGTGCTGTGAGCACTAACATTTTCTGGACTGCAAAGCGCATAGCCATCTACAGCACTTTGTGAAAACAGCGGCAATGGTATGGCCGAATCAATCGCCTCTGCCAGATAGCGATTCAGAGCCCGAGCAAGCGGCAGGCTTTCAGCTACCAAGATATGCGTCTGCTCAAGTAACATCTGCAGTGCCTGATCAACAGAAATCAGTCCCGGTTCAGCACCGCAGGCTGAATGTGATAGTGCCTGATTCATTGATAGCCCCCCGCATGTGGGATATTTTTTTGCACATCAAACAAGTGCACCAAAGCCGGAAGTACCGCGATCAGAGATTCTTTCGCACCCTGACGACTTCCCGGTAGGGTCATCACCAGACTGTTCTCAATATAGCCAGCCACGCCACGACTTAATGCTGCATAAGGGGTACGTTTTTGCCCAAAACTACGTGAAGCTTCCATTAAACCGGGAATTTCCCGTTGCAGCAAAGGTTGTAGGGTTTCGACGGTCAGGTCTTTAGGACCTAAGCCAGTACCGCCCACAGTTAGAATCAGCGGATACTGATTTTTCTGCTGTTCAATCAGGGTCAAGAGCTGTTCTGGGCTATCGGGAATAACCTGATAACTAATAGAATCAAAATTGGCTTCTTTTAAAATTTCCATTACGTTTTGTCCGGCAGTGTCCGGTTTTTTGCCTGCTGCAACCGTATCGGACAGCACAATAACCGAAGCGGACAGACTCTCTTTAAGTACGCGGGTAAAATGTGATTTTCCGCCTTTTTTCTGCTGCAACCTGCATTGATCCAGCGATAAATCTTCCGGTTCACAATGCGGCTTCAGCATGTCATACAAGGTCAGACCTGCCAGACTGACCGCTGTCAAAGCTTCCATTTCCACACCAGTGGGTCCAATGGTTTCAACGGTAGCAATAATTTCGACATGTGCATCACACAGTTCATATTCCACATCGGCACGATAAATCGGTAATGGATGGCACAATGGAATCAGCTCATCGGTCCGTTTGGCACCTAGAATGCCGGCAATGCGTGCTGTTTTCAGGGCATCCCCTTTTTCAGTATTGCCATTACGTAGCAGCTCAATGCAATGTGGCGGTGCATGCAGGATTCCAGTGGCAATTGCTGTACGGTAACTTTCTGCTTTCATCCCTACATTTTTCATGATTCATCCCAGGCTAATTTTTAAAATCTGTTTTAAAGTGATTCATCTTATGCATCCTCATTGGACGCATTTAATTAGATGGTGATTGGCAAGCGTGTTCTGCTACATGGTGATGGTGACAATGCGCTTCTTCTGCATGATGAGAGTGATTAGTTTCAGGTCCATGATCTTTTCGAATACAACAGCCTTCCACATACTGGCTGCTACCATCCAGATAAAACTCTTCTTTCCAGACCGGAACCTCATGCTTCACCCGTTCCACAGCTTCCTCACAGGCAGCGAAGGCCTCACGACGATGGGCCGCATAAGCCATAGCAATAATGGCTGTTTCCCCAACCTCCAGCTCACCAATACGGTGCACTACCCGCACATAAGACACCTGGTATTTGATCTGGATCTGCTGTTCAATTTCACGAATCATTTTTTCAGCCACAGGCGCATAGGCGGTATATTTCAGGGCACGCACAGCTTTCCCCTGATGATGGTTACGTACTGTTCCGACAAAGATGCCGATTCCACCACATTCCGGAAAATGCTGGATACCATCAAAATCCTCCAGACTAAAAGCAGTCTGCTGGATTCGGGCAAATTGTTTTAGTGACTTGAGTTGCATCTCAGCCTCCTGCTACCGGCGATAACAGTACCAGCGTACTGTCACGATTTAAAACATTCTGTCTGGAAATAATGTCTTCACCGATTGCACAGGCACAACGTTCCAGCATGGGCTGTATATCGGGATAGAGGGATAGCAACTGGTTCAGGACTTCAGAAACATGAATTTCAGACTCGCATTGCAAATTTAAATCTGCGGGAATTTGTCGTTCAATCGCACCGAAGGCTTCTATTTTGATATGAATTAATTTTTGCTGAGTGAGTGACATATTTACCCTCCAATGCTGTGCATGCTGATTTTTCGGATCGGCTTTTGTATTGGTGATTGCTGGATCGCATGGAAGCCGGCCTCTTTATGCCAGATATAAGCGTGGAGCTTGTGCTGAAATGTCTGTGTGGCGAAATGATCCAGCGCCAGTTGTTCGATATCTGCCTTAAGGTTCAGGCCTTGTCTGGCAAATAAACAGTTATAAAATTCACCTTGGGCATTGAGGCGCAGACGGTCACAATCACTGCAAAATGAATGGGTAATGGTGGAAATAATCCCCAAAGGCTGCCCATTGACCAAATAGCCACGGGCTGGATTGGCGCCTTGTCCTTGAGATACCTGGACATCAAATTCAGTTTTCAGTTGTTCCAAGATATCCTGCTCACTGATGACATCAGACGGATTCCACTTCTGATCGCCATCGAGGGGCATAAACTCAATAAAACGTAGCTCTACCGCCTGATGCTGTGCCCATTTCACCAAAGGAATAATCTGATTGTCATTGATGCCTTTGATCAGCACACTATTGATCTTGACGGTCAACCCTGCCTGCTGCGCGGCAGCAATGCCTTGAAGTACAGGTTGTAATTGTTTTTGGGTCAGTTGCTGAAACTGCTTTGGATCAAGACTGTCTAGACTGATATTCAGATCATCGAGTCCTGCCTGTTTAAGCAATTGAGCATAATCTGCTAAATAATGGCCATTACTGGTCATGGAAATACGTTTCAGGCCAAAGGCTTTCAATGTCTGTAAGCGGGCAATAAAATGAACGATGCCTTGACGCATCAACGGTTCGCCACCCGTCACCCGGATCTGCTCAATCCCGTGTCGCACCATAAACTCGCAAAAAGCATACAGGGCTTCAAAACTGAGCAAATCTTTTTTATTCATCCATTCCGGATGTTCAGGCATGCAATAGCTGCATTTGAAATTACAACGGTCAGTCACCGAGATCCGCAACTTACGTTTCTGGCGTCCAAACTGATCCTGAAAGATACTGCGAGGTGCTAAAGCTGTCATGCTGTTCATTGCTGCGGTCCATGATGAGATCTGCACGGTTATTTAACAGTCTTGATTTACTGCCCTATTTCTTCACAATGAATGAGCAATAAGTGTTCCAACTTTGCACAAATTTATTTTTAATGTAGGCTAATGGATAATATTTGTTCTTTTTTAGTCCGAAAGTTTGCTCGAAAAATAAAAAAGCAATATTTTGGTGAGCCAGAATATAATGATTCGGCTTTTAGCATTTTAAATGCTAGAGAAAATTAAGCTGTTGATGCTGCTGTAGCTCATCAAATGAATTAATGCTGTGAAAAAACAGGGCACGATTTTTAAAGCTTGCCCGCTGCATGTGCATGTCAGCAAAACAGAGTTTTAAACTGTGCTGATCATTTTCAAGATGTTGTAAAAGAGTGGGTAAGCTGTTGCGTTTCATCAGACAGAATGGAAACAATGCCTTTTCATTGATTTCAACTACCGCCACTTCACATAAGGGATGTCGTTGCAAGGCCTGATGTAAATGTGAAATGACCTTTTTGGGGATATAGGTCACATCACAAGGCACGAACAGCACATAATCAGATTCCACATGTGACCAGGCACTCTTCATGCCCATCAATGGTCCCTGAAAGCCGGGTTCATCGTCCTGATAAAAGTCGATCGAAGGAATCATCCGTTTATAAATGGAATGATCCCGATGGCTATTGACCCAGACTTTTCTTGCCCGGGACTTCAACTGCTGATGGATTTTAATGAGCTGGATTTCATCATCAAATTTGTGCAGCAATTTATTGATGCCATTCATGCGCCGCGCTAAACCTCCGGCCAGGATCACCACGTCAGTTTCCGGATAAGACACCGTCTTCATCACTCTTCTTTTCATTCTATGTACTCCGTCTGGCAAGCTTTAATCAGGCCTCTAATTTCTGGCAAACACGAACCACAATTTCCTCCGGCTTTTAGACATGCAGTCACCTGTTTTTCATGCGTGATATTTTTATCTTTAATGGTTTGAATAATTCGGTTCTTACCGACCTTAAAACAGCTACAGACCAATGCCCCTTCACTATTTCCCATCGACATGGCCTGACCTGCCAGCAATGCTTTACGATGCAATGCACTCAGACGTTCACGTCTAAACAGGCCAGCCACCCAGTCACGATCTGGCAATAATGCCGCCGGTGCGATATAAAAACTGGCAATTAACTGGCCATCCTGAAGAACCACACTATGACTGATATGCGCCGTTTGATCTTCGAGATTCAGCCATTCAAAGCTTTCATCATTAAAGTCTAAGAGACTCTTGATCTGCCCGGTGATGTCAGAAAACCTGCGCCGGTCTGCCAGTTCATAACGGATGGCCTGAGTGGTTTGAATTTTGCTCCACCACACCATATTTTCAATCATGGTCTGGATCTGTTGTTCAAAGCCTTCCCGTACATACAGCACGCCCTGCCACTGAGTATAAAATGGCTGGATCATCACCGGAGTATGCTTAAACTCTGGCTCGCCGGAAATCGGGTCAACCACCGGATTCACCACTTTGCCAATCCGCGCATCGGATGCAAATTGGTCGTTCCAGTGAATCGGTGCAAAAATCTGGCCACGTCGCATATTTTGTGAAAATTGCACACGGAGTACACAACTTCCCCAAGCGGATTTCACCTCGACCAGCTCGGCATCTTTCAGGCCATATTTCAGTCCGTCTTGCGGATGCAGCTCACAATAAGGCTCGGCACGATGCTGGGACAAACTGGCAGATAATCCGGTACGGCTCATGGTGTGCCATTGATCGCGAATGCGTCCAGTATTCAGGATCAGAGGATATTCAGCAGAAATAGCATGTACCGGATCGGCTGCAATCGTCGGCACCAATCTGGCTTTGCCATCTGCATGGCTAAACTGGCCTTGACTAAATAGTTGACTCACCTGATGGTCTTCTTGTTTATCCCAGACCGGCCACTGGGCTGGTGTCAGATTCTGATATTCCGCAAAACCGAGATGAGTTAAACCTTGCAGGTTGAAATAGCGGAAATTTGGCGTATCTGCGCGTTGCGAAAGTGAACCATTCTGATAGGCAGATAAACGGGCATGTTCCAGAAAAATGTCATGGCTATTTTTAAAGTCAAAACCGCGAAAACCTAAAGCTTTAGCCACCCGGGAAATAGTCCACCAGTCTGCTTTGGCTTCACCCGGAGCCGGCAAAAAAGCCTTTTGCCGGGAAATACGGCGCTCCGAATTGGTGACTGTGCCATCTTTTTCGCCCCAACCCAGTGCCGGTAACAGTACATCGGCATATTGCGTGGTATCGGTGTCGAGACAAATATCAGAAACCACCACAAATTCACATTTCTCCAGAGCGCGTTTAACCTGATCTGCATCGGGCAAACTCACGATCGGATTGGTGGCCATAATCCAGATGGCCTTGATTTTCCCGCTTTCCACTGCTTGAAATAAATCTACTGCTTTTAATCCGGGCTGCCGCGCGATAACCGGGCTTTGCCAGAAATCCTGCACCAGTTGCTGATGCTGCGGATTATCCAAATCCAGATGGCTGGCCAGCATATTGGCCAGCCCACCGACTTCCCGTCCACCCATGGCATTCGGCTGTCCGGTCATGGAAAAAGGTGCTGAACCGGGTTGGCCTATTTTTCCTGTCAATAAATGACAGTTGATAATGCTATTGACCTTGTCTACGCCTTGAGAGGATTGGTTTACGCCCATGGAAAACAGGCTCATAATTTTTTCGGTCTGGGCAAATTTTTGAAAAAATAAGGTTAATTTTTCAATAGCAATACCGGTACGTTTTGCCACGCTTTCAAGTGATGACTCTGTCGAGCTGCTGGCAAGCGCCTGCTCCAGACCTTTCGTATGTCGCGTAACAAAATCAAGATCGGCATGACCATTTTGCTGAAGATACTGCAACAAGCCATTAAACAGCGCGACATCCTGACCGGGTAAAATCGGCAAGTGTAAATCTGCCGCTTCACAGGTTGCGGTAAAGCGCGGGTCAATCACCACCACGAATAAATCCCGCTCTTCTTTGACTTTCATGATGCGCTGATAAAGCACCGGATGGCACCAGGCGGTATTGGAACCGACCAAAACCACCATTTCTGTCTGCTCAAAATCTGTGTAGCTGGCCGGTACCAGGTCTTCGCCAAAAGCCCGTTTATGTGCCGCCACAGCAGAAGACATGCACAGTCTTGAATTGGTATCAATATTGGCAGTACCCAGATAGCCCTTTACAAACTTGTTCACCACATAATAGTCTTCAGTCAAAAGCTGGCCGGAGACGTAAAAGGCGATGCTGTCACGTCCATACTGATCAATATATTGCTGAAATTTATTGGCAATACTTGAAATGGCATGATCCCAAGTGCTTATTTGCCGCTGTTCTTTTCGACCTGTCATCGGATGCAGAAGCCGGGTTTTTAAGCCAAGTGTATCGGCGAGATGACTGCCTTTAATACACAACTTGCCCAAATTCGCAGGATGCTGAACATCGCCTTCAATCTGAACCTTTTCACCCATCGAGGTTTGGCTTACGTGCGCGATGACACCACAGCCTACTCCACAATAAGGACAGGTCGTCTGAGTGGTTTTTATTTGGGATTCAGTAGAGCTATGTAGTTCCATAACCGGAATACTATTCATTGCTGCTGCGCTCCTTAATCATCCAAATTCACTTGTTTCACCAAATCTCTGATATCTAGCTTTTACAGGTTTGATTTAAATTTTTTCTATGTCTCAAAAGCTTTAATCCTCCCCAACCCTCCTTTAATAAAGGAGTGAGGGTCCCCTTTTTTCCAAAGAGGGGTTGAGGGAGATTGATCCGATTACCCTGCCTTTTTTAATGCAAAATCCCGACCAAAAAGCAGTTTGCTGCGGATATTACCAATTGGTGTCTGGTCTGCAATCAGTTCTGCATACCAAGCCCCATCTTCAGTATCACCAAATAGCACCGCACCAATGACCTTGTCCTGCTGGATGATGATCCGTTTATAAATCTGACGTTTTTCATCATTCAGCACGATATCTTCAAAATCATCCTGAGGTTCAAAATTGCCGGCAGAGAAGACATCACATCCGCTAACCTTGAGCTGGGTCGGAACAGTCGGTGCCTTAAAGGTCAGTCGGCCATGTTCAGCCAGATGCGTCGCACAGATAAAGGCCTGTCCCCATAATGGCTCAACCAGTCCAAAGGTCTGGCCACGATGCTCAATACATTCACCCACTGCATAAATACTCGGGTCATAGGTTTGCATGGTGTCATTCACCAGCACCCCACGATTGCAGCGCAAGCCAGCCTGTTCAGCCAGAGTTTTATTTGGTCGAATCCCGACGGCAAAGACCACCAAATCGGCATCCAGCACTGTCCCGTCTTTTAAACGCAGTTGAGTCACGTGACCATCCATACCGAGCAGCTCTTCGGTATTGGCTTCGGTGATGATCCGGATACCTTTATCTTCTATTGATTTTTTCAGCATTTGACTGGCTTTCATATCCAGCTGACGATCCATAATACGGTCCATCAGGTGCAGCACCGTTATATTCATCCCTCGCTGCTTCAATCCATAAGCGGCTTCCAGTCCCAGCAGACCGCCCCCAATCACGACGGCGTTTTGCTTGGTTTTGCAGTAATCCAGCATGCGGTTAACATCCTGAATATCCCGAAAGCTAATCACGCCTTCAAGTTCAACACCCGGAATTGGCGGTACAAAGGGTTTGGAACCGGTCGCGAGGATCAGACGGTCATAAGCAACGACTTCGCCTTTTTGGGTATGAACCTGCTTACGTGAACGGTCGATAGAGCTGGCAGCATCTCCAGCAATGAATCGAATGCCTTTTTCGGCATACCAGTCAGCTGAATGCAGCATAATTTCGGTAAAGCTTTTTTCACCAGACAATACCGGTGACAACATGATCCGGTTGTAATTGCCCCACGGTTCTTCCCCAATCACGGTAATGTCATAACGATCTGGCGCCATATCCAGCAAGTCTTCCAGACAGCGCATACCCGCCAGTCCATTCCCGACTAGTACCAGTTTTAAGCGCTCTGTGTTTTGACCATTACTGGAAATATAGGTCTTTTGTGGAGTTGGACTCACCAGAACTTTGCCATTTTCAATTCGGGTTGGAAATACCAGTAATTTCTGGTCTTGTTCTTCCAGACAACGGCCGGTCACCAGACTGAAATGCTGCTTGTAAATGGGGGATGCGACTACACGCTCACCTTGCAGATCACCCAGAATGCCACGTGCTATGACATTGGCCAGACTAACCGGATCCTGATTGCTGAGTGCATAAACCCGCTGTTCCTGACCCACGCGAAAAATTGCAATCTGCTGACCTTCAATCAAGGCTGCAACACCGGTATTCGGAGTGATCTCATCCAGATTGCAGACTTCGTACCAGTTCAGTTCGTTCATGTCTTTTAAAATTGTCATTTTCATTCTCCCAGACTGTGGTATTTAGGCTTCAACCACTGGAATACGGTTTAAATCACGTTCAGCTTCTGTCTTTGGACGAATCTGGCCACGTACAGGTGCAAACTGAATATGCGGGTCATTCTGCTCGGCTGCTTTGGCATTAATAAAAGTCTTAAAGCGTTTGCGTACTTCAGGATCTTCAATCGCGCTGCGCCATTCATCCTGATAAGTGCCAATCACATGCTGCATACGGCTTTCCAGTTCAGTAGCAATGCCGAGCGAATCATGCACAATGACATCTTTGAGATAGTCCAGCCCGCCTTCCATATTGTCACGCCATACGCTGGTGCGCTGCAGACGGTCCGCCGTCTGGATATAGAACATAAAGAAGCGGTCGATATATTTGATTAGGGTGGAAGTATCCAGATCAGAGGCGAGCAGTTCAGCATGGCGCGGTTTCATGCCGCCATTGCCGCATACATATAGATTCCAGCCTTTTTCCGTGGCAATGACACCGACATCCTTGCTCTGTGCTTCTGCACATTCACGGGTACAGCCGGATACTGCCATTTTGGTTTTATGTGGTGAACGCAGGCCTTTATAACGGTTCTCCAGAAAAATTGCCAAGCCGACAGAATCATCGACTCCAAAACGGCACCAGGTACTGCCCACGCAAGATTTCACCGTACGTAGGGATTTGCCGTAGGCATGTCCGGACTCGAAACCGGCATTAATCAGCTTTTCCCAGATTTCAGGCAGTTGATGTACCTGCGCACCAAACATGTCAATTCGTTGTCCGCCTGTGATTTTGGTATATAGGCCATAATCTTTGGCAATCTGACCGATGGTAATCAGGCCATCCGGAGTAATCTCGCCGCCTGCCACACGTGGCACAATCGAATAGGAACCATCTTTCTGGATATTGCCGAGGTAGTAGTCGTTGCTATCCTGCAAACCGGCATGGCTAGGTTTTAGGACAAAGTCATTCCAGCAGGATGCCAGAATATTGGCTACAGTCGGTTTGCAGATATCACAGCCCATCCCATGACCATGTTGCTGGATCAGGTCAGAGAATGTCTTGATCTCATGCACACGAACCAGGTGATACAGTTCCTGACGTGAATAGGCAAAGTGTTCACACAGGTGATTGTTCACCGTGACACCCTGACGCTGTAATTCAGATTTGAGAACCTGCGTTACCAGTGGCGCACAGCCACCGCACGCTGTTGCAGCCTGCGTGCATTTTTTCAATGCACCCAATGAAGTTGCACCGCCATCAATGGCTGAACAGATATCAGCTTTGGAAACGTTATTACATGAACAGATGGTCGCACTGTCAGGCAATAAATCGATGCCACTGCCACCTGATTTGGAGGTTGACTGATCAAAGCCCGGCATGATCAGGCTTTCCGGTTGCTCCGGTACAGCCAGACCATTTAGCATCATTTGCAGGAGATCACTATATTCTTTGGCACAGCCCACCAGCACCGCGCCCAGCAGCCTGGTCTTATCTGCTGACACCACGATTTTTTTATAAACCTGCGCGGCTTCATCAGCATAGAAATAGCTCAAAGCACCTGGGGACATGGCATGTGCATCACCAATAGAAGCAACATCCACGCCCATCAGTTTGAGCTTGGTTCTCATGTCCGCACCAGCGAATGCATGACTTTCTTGGCCTAGGACATGTTTTGCCGCGATCCGCGCCATGTCATAGCCTGGTGCAACCAGACCATAAATTTTATTGTCCCAAAGTGCACATTCACCAATGGCATAAATGTCCGGATGTGAGGTCTGGCAATAATCATTAATGATGATGCCGCCACGCTCACCAATCAGTAAACCACTTTGGCGCGCCAGTTCATCACGCGGACGAATGCCGGCCGAGAACAGGATGATATCGGTTTCAAGCACCGAACCATCTCCGAACTTCATTACATGCTGAGTGCTGTCACCATCTTCAATACTTGACGTGGCCTTTTGAGTATGTACCTTGACACCCAGGTCTTCAATTTTAGAGCGCAGTACCCGGCCGCCCAGATCATCAATCTGCACCGCCATCAGACGCGGAGCAAATTCTACGACATGGGTTTCCAGATTCAGATCTCGCAGGGCTTTCGCTGCTTCCAGCCCTAGCAAGCCGCCGCCAATCACTACGCCAGTTTTGGCATTCAGACTGGCTGCACGAATGGCATCCAGATCTTCAATGGTACGATAAACAAAGCAATTCTGACGGTCATTGCCCGGGATTGGTGGCACAAAGGCATAAGAACCGGTAGCGAGAATCAACTTGTCAAAACTCAGCACATCACCCTGGCTGGTGATGACGGTTTTATGGAGCTGATCAATTTCAACCGCTTTAGTATTAAGTCGCAAATCAATGCCATAAGCATCGGCAAAATCACTACGACACAGACTCAGATCCTTGACCGACTTGCCGCTGAAATATTCGGTCAAATGTACCCGGTCATAAGCTAAATGTGGCTCTTCTGCCAAAATGGTCAGCTCAATGTCATCACCGGCCTGTTCCAGTACAGATTCGATGAATTTATGCCCCACCATGCCATGCCCAATCATGAGAATTTTCATATCTGCACTCCAACTATTGTTTTTTTAAAGATGATAAAAAGCCGCATATCACGTCTAGGCATTGATATGTCTGCTGATTGAATATGTTGTAAATACCGCAACCTAGCGCTTTGTAATGCTGGAGGAAGGGTTGAAACGCTTGTGCGTTTTGTATTGCTGAACAACTGACCATGTCATTTATCCTGTGCTGAACGAAATACCAATCACACTCCTTGAAAGTGCAATTACGATCAGAACGGACATCGTTGGCCGTTGTTAGTATTGAAAGTCATCTTTGACGATTTAATAAATGCAGAAATCGTGCCAACTTTTCCAATAAGAAAACGCCTTATTTCAGGCAGATGATCTACCTAAACGCTTCATTTTGATCAGCCATCAGCTGAAATCCCTAAAGCTATGCACTAAATTGAACAGAAAAATAGAATTTTATGCACCAATTTAATGGCATGTTTTTTGCTTTACTCCTGCTTGAATATTCCTTAGGCCTTACTTGAAAATATTCCATGTCCAAATTACGAATTGCTCTTATTGATGATGATCTGGAGCGCGCCCAATTCATCCAGGAATCCTTACTTTCACATGATTTTCAGGTGGTGGCCTGTTTAATCCTGAATGACCTGAATATGGTACATGTTAAGGGTATTCATGCAGATGTGATCCTGCTGAATATGGATCATCCGCATCGGGATATTATTGAAAGCTGTGTCAGCCAATATGAACTTCCGACCGTGCTGTTTACCCAGAACTCCAATAAAGACACCATCAAAAGTGCGATTGATGCCGGAATCACGGCTTATATTGTCGATGGTATTGATCCCACCAAACTAGAAAGCATTCTGGAAATTTCAATTGAACAGTTTCGCAAGCATAAAAAGCTGCTGAATGATTTAAAAGAAACCCAGGACAAACTGATTGACCGTAAAGATATCGATAAAGCCAAAGCGTTGCTCATCCAGCTGCATGCATTAACGGAAGAGCAAGCTTTTGCTTTATTGCGTAAAAATGCCATGAGTCACCGGATTACCATTGGTGAAATGGCCAGACGCTTACTGGATGCACAGAAGCTGTTATTGGGCCAATAAGGAAAAGCATATGTCCACATTAGAAAAAACTGAACTCAATATTGGCTATATTCCTTTACTTGATTGTGTTGCCATTCTCTGGGCCGAAAAACAGGGGTATTTTGCTGAGCAAGGATTAACCATCAATTTAATCCATGAAGCCTCCTGGTCTAGTTTGCGTGACCGTCTGGCCTATGGCTTTCTGGATGCTGCACATTGCTTGTCTGCCATGCTGCCCGCTGCTGCCCTGGGTACAGACCAGTTACAGGTGGCTTTGCAAACCCCTCTAGTACTGAGCGTGAATCAGGCTTTTATTAGCCTGCGCCAGGATTTGTGCTATGAACTCGGCATCCAGCCTGGGGATGATGAACAGAATACCTCAAAGAAACTGGTACAGGCTTTACAACAGAATCATTCCATCAATCTGGCCTATGTTTATAAATATTCGATTCACCATTACTGTTTAAAAGAATGGCTGGCGCTGACTGATCCACAACTGGCCAAGAATATCCAGCTGATGACCTCTCCACCGCCTTCCATGGTAAAAGGAATCGCGGAACAGGTATTCGATGGCTTTTGCGTGGGAGAACCCTGGAATATTCAGGCCAAACTTGAAGGCTATAGTTTTATCGTCGCGGCAAGCCAGAATGTCATTCCAAAAGTTGCCGATAAAGTCTTGGCCATGACCCAGGAATGGGCAGAACAGCATCCATTTACTGTAGAGGCAGTGGTCAAGGCAGTACAAAAAGCGCAGGATGATTTAAAGCAGCGCAGTGATTTATCAGAAGTATGGGACATGCTGGTAGACTATCAGATTATTCAGTTTGAATGTTCCGCCCAGCGGCATGTCTATGACTTTTACAAGATCAAGAATATCATCCGGAATTTTGTTGGGGAAAGTGCCGAACCGAAAGTCGATGATTTTATCTGGCTCCTGCAGCAGATGCAGAAATGGGAAGATATTGAAATGACCGCAGCCGAGAAAAAACAGCTTGCGCAGCAGTGCATCTATAGCTTGCAAAACCAGCATGCAGACATTATTGGCTAAATGATGCTACTGAAAAAAGAGGCCTGATTTTTCGGGTCTTTTTTATTGAGTCTATTTTCCAGAAAATGATTAAAAATCTCTGCATTCTGATCTAACTTCTTAAATATGATTAAGAGTTGTCTGCTAATTTTTTCTAAAAAATAAATCCTTTTAAGAGTCATTTCATGATTTGGTATGAAATGGCATCCATTTTGCTTATTTAGTATTACGTTTTATAAAATTTGTAATATTGAGGGGCAACACTATGAGTTACGTTGCACGTGAACTCAGTCAAAGAAATAAATTACTGTTTGGCTTGGGGTCTTTTTTAATACCAATTTTAATTTGGTGTGCAGTCAGCTACTTGCCATTTATCTGGCATCCACAAGTCCAGATTACGGATTCAGGTAGTGTTGCCTATTTACAGGTCGAGAGTCGTATTGATAAAGGCCAGTTTTTTTCTGCTGCGCAGTCTGCGGTAGATCAGGGTCTGGCTCCGCCGCAGGGTATTCTGGTCAACCCGATTTATCTGCCTGCACCGCATCAAGTGGCAATTGCACTGATCACAGCTTTTACCACGGAGCCTACCCAAGCCAATGCACCCTGGTTTCATGAAAGTCTGTGGCACAGTATCAAGTTGGTCTTTACCGCGTTCTTTATTTCTTCCTTGGTTGGTATTCCACTCGGTATTTTATGCGGATTTTCAAATAAAATTTCCCAGCTGACCGAACCCTTTGTTGAGTTTTTCCGCTATTTACCTGCTCCCGCCTTTGGTGCACTGGCAGTGGCAATTCTCGGAATTAATGATGCACCCAAAATTGCCATTATTGTGATAGGAACCCTGTTCCAGCAAATCCTGATCATTGCCAATACCACACGTCTGGTGGATCGCAGCCTGATTGAAGCCGGTTTTACCTTGGGCACCAATAAACTGAAAAGCCTGTTGCATGTGGTGATTCCAGCGGCCCTGCCTGAAATTTACCGCAATCTGCGTGTGCTGCTGGGTTGGGCATGGACATACCTGATCGTAGCAGAATTGATCGGCAGCACCTCCGGAATTACCTGGTTCATTACCCAGCAAGCCCGCTATCAGAACTTTGATAATGTCTTTGCCGCGATCCTGATTATCGGGGTGATTGGTCTGCTGTGTGATGTGATCTTGATGAAATTGGGACAACGCTTATTTAAATGGAAACCGGGAGCTAACTGATGCAAAACACTGAATTTAATACCCGCGAATACTTTGACAAGATTTATAGCCGTCCGGTGATTTTGGAAGCGAAGCAACTGACGCAAAAATTCAGTCATGGCAAAACCGAGCGTACGGTTTTAAATGCACTCAATTTGAAAATTCATAAACGTGAGTTCATCTGTGTGATTGGGCCTTCCGGTTGCGGCAAGTCAACCTTTAGCCGTGTAGTCGCCGGTCTGGATCCTTATAGCAGTGGTGAGATTCTGGTGGATGGCCAGCCGATTACCGGCCCAAGTCCAGAGCGTGGCATGGTGTTCCAGGGCTATACCCTGTTTCCATGGAAAACCGTCAAGGAAAATGTCATGTTTGGCCCGCGCATGAAAGGCCAAAGTAGTGCAGCGGCCGAAGCGCAGGCACGTGAATGGATCAATATCATTGGTCTGGAAAAGTATGAAAACCAGTATCCGCATGAGCTGTCTGGCGGGATGAAACAGCGTGTCGCGATTGCCCGGGCTTTGGTCAATGAACCGAAGATCCTGTTGATGGATGAACCCTTTGGAGCACTCGATCCGCATACCCGGCAAAAAATGCAGCGTCATCTGATGGATCTTTGGCAAAATATCGACATCACCATCATTTTTGTGACTCACGATATGGATGAAGCCATTTTACTGGCCGACCGTATTGTGGCGCTGAAAGCCAATCCGGGTGAAATCAAGGAAATTATCGAAGTTGATCTACCTCGTCCACGCCATCCAGACGTCATGCTTAGCCCTGAATTTAAACAGTTAAGACAACGTGTCGATTATCTGGTGCATGCTGAAGAAGATGAACTGGATCCGGCACTGGCAGAACTGCCAGTTATTCCGCGTATGACCAAGGTTAGCAGCAATAAATAATCTTATCCAAAATACCTTTGGGACGACCCGAAGGTTTTAATCGCTGTGTTGGACGACCAACATTAGAGGTGATTGCCATGCAAGCGCAATATGTACTCCCCCTTGTTGATATTTCTAAACTGCAAAGTCCGGATTTAGCCGATCGTATTGAAGTAGCAAATGCTCTGGATCAGGCCTGCAAAGAGGTCGGCTTTCTCTATCTGCAAGGTAGCCAGTTTAATTTTGACTACGCCAAAGCCCTGACTGAAATGGCCCAGTCCTATTTTGCACAGGATCTGGACACCAAAATGCGGCACTATATTGGCAAATCAAAAAACCATAGCGGCTATGTGCCGATTGGTGAAGAACAATTTGCCGGCAACAGTTATGACTTAAAAGAAGCCTATGATGTCAATTATGATTATCAGGGTACACACAAAAACTGTCCTTTACTTGGGCCCACCTTGTGGCCAGACCATCCGGATTTCAAGTCTATTGTCAGCCAATACTATAGTCATCTACGTGAAATCAGCCAGCAGATTTTTTCTGCTTTTGCACTGGCATTAGGCGTTCGTGAGGACTTTTTTGAAAATAAAATTACTGATGCACCAAGCCAGCTGCGCTTGATTTATTATCCCTATAATCCGGAAATACAAGATGCCGAAGGCATTGGCGCACATACCGATTATGAATGCTTTACCCTGCTGTTACCCACCGCACCCGGCTTACAGGTTTTGAATAAAGCCGGGGAATGGATCGACATTCCCCTGATCGAAAATACTCTGGTAATGAATATCGGTGACATGATGGAAATTCTGTCAAATGGTAAATATCTTGCCACCAAGCACCGCGTGAAAAAGGTCTCGGAAGAACGTTATTCATTCCCGCTGTTTTGCGCCTGCAACTATGACACCGTGATTGAACCGGTGATTCACACTGAAAATTCCAAATATTCTGCCCTGATCGGGGGCGAACATCTGTTTAATCAGACCGCCCAGACCTTTCAATATTTAAAACAGCGCGTTGCTAGCGGTGAACTGATCTTAAAAAATGCTGTACCACTTTCCTCTTTTGGACTTGAAGAACAGACGGAGACAGCATCATGAATCTGTTTGAAGTGATTAAGACTTTAAAGCCCACTATCCCTCAGCCAGAGCTTATTCCGGGCTTTTTATACGGTGGTTTCCGGCGTAAAAGCATCAGTTTTTCTAATGGCCTGACTGATGAAAATACCATTGTGTACTGGTTTCAGTCGCGCAGTTTTACCATTGATCTTCGTCTAAAAAGCCAGACGGGAACTGCTGCTCAGCAACGCCAAGGCTGGATTGGCAATACGCTTTGGGATAGCACCAGCCAACTCTTGTCCTGGGAAGTGAAAGACTACGCCAATTATCAGAATCATGTGCAGTGGCCGGAACCAGCCAAACTACATGCGATTGGCAACTGTATTCTGGAATTTTCTCCAAGTAATGTCTATGTTGAAGACTGGCGCCAGCAGGTACAGCAGGGTTTATTTTTAGGCCTGCGGCTTCAGTCTGCGCTTGATGTTCAATCTGGTCAGAAACTGGAAATGGATGGTGGCCTGATTATTTGTGGCGATCATATTGGCTATGCCCTGACGCGTTTGCCTGAAGTGCAAAGTGCAGTCGCTCAAATGGACTTGAAAGCTGTCGATCCGACCGTATTTGCCTTGTTGGAGAGTTTTGAGGTTTCTATCGGGACTGATGGTCAAGCTAAAACTTACAGCACTCGCAGCAGTGAAACAGGCAAAACTTTTAATCTGGATAATTTTGAAGTTCTCAATGAAACCCATCTGGTTCAACACGTCATTTTAGATGGTCGCGACATTGACCTGATTTTTGAGCTGGATATATACCAGCTAGATTACCAATTTCAATATGCAACCCCCACGACTCCACAAGCTGAAAGCTGGCTGAAGTCAGAACAGGATCACCTGATGCAGCATGCAGCACGGGTGTTATAGGGAGAAATATGTCTTTTTTATATCTTTCAATTGCCATTATTGCAGAAGTCATTGCAACTTCTGCATTGAAAGCTTCCAATGGTTTTAGCGTGCTCTGGCCTTCACTTGCCACCATTGCCGGTTATGCCGTTGCCCTGTTTTTCCTGTCACTGACCATGAAAACCATTCCGATGGGCATTGCCTATGCAATCTGGTCTGGTGCCGGCATTATCCTGATTTCAACGGTTGGCCTCTTGGTATTTAAACAGCAACTGGATCTTCCCGCGCTGATCGGTCTGACGTTTATGATCATTGGCATTATTTTTATCAATGTCTTTTCCAAAAGTACGCAGCTTTAATTTTTTAATACTCATCTGACCAATAAAAAATCCCCAGACCGGGGATTTTTTAAGCACGAGATCAGGCTTTATTGCAGCTCTTGTACCAGCGTTGGAACAATCACGCCATCCACATTCATTTCAGTCGTATAAATGCCGTTGGCCACATTGAACTTGTTCACATGGTAGCTGGAGCCATAGATCGAGTCGAAGCCATCTCCTTTGGTAAAGACTTTTTTGTTGGCGGCCAGATCAAGTAAATGCGTGCCATCAATGAACTGCATATAGGTTTTCGCATCGACACCAACCCGTTTGGACATGATCTGTGCAGCATCTTCACGAGTCGCCGGGTCATTGATGTATTTGACAGTTTTATCCCAAACCTGAATCACCTTTTTCCATTGCTCTTTATTGGCTTCCAGATGGGCTGGATTCACGGTCAAGGTATCGTAGATTAATCCAGGCTTGTCTTTAGAGGTGAAAATAATCTTGGAACCGGCAACAGCAGATAAAGCCTGATTTGCCACCGGCTGCCATACTGCAATCGCATCAATATCGGGAGTGGCAAAAACCTGTGGCAATTCATTGGTCATGGTATTGACCAGTTTGACCTCATTCAGTTTAACCTTGGCATCATCCAGTGCAGTGGACAGCAATAAGTGATCGACCAGACCTTTTTCAGTTGCAACCGTTTTACCGCGCAGATCCTGAATCGAATTAATGCCATTCTTGGCAATAATTACGTCATTTCCAGCTGAATAATCGGTCGCCATGATCATCACACCCTTGGTACCGCCGGAGCCAGTGACCAGATTATCACCATTGGTGACCAGTACGGCGTCCAGCTGATTCGCTGCGAATGCAGAGAGTGAAGCAGAATAGTCGAACCATTTAAAATCGGCATTCACCCCTGCTTCTTTTAGCCAGCCTTTTTCAATTGCCACCTGCCAGGCCACGAAACCCGGCCAGTCACTATAACCAATCCGGATGGGCTGAGTAGTCAAACTTCCTTCTGCCTTGGCATTTGGTTCAGGTACTTTAGCGGTATTGTCACAGCCACTAGAAAGGATTGCAGACAGTACGGAAACGGACATCAGTGTTTTGTTGATCATTTTGCGATCTCCCCTATGCATTCACATTTAAATTTTGTATTTGAAAGTTGTTTAGATTTCATAAATTCGCGCCAGCCACCGAAATGACTGATATCTGTTGCATCTTCAAGTGCATAGCCTTCACAGATAAAGCCTTTGACCCAAGTACCATCGATCAGTTGGACATTACCAATCCCCAAAGGTGCTGGCACTTCTGCAACAATGTCCCCGAACTGTGCACACGGAATGTCCCAGACTTCGACTTCAATTGAACAACCTTTCACGCTGTATTGCAGGCCGGGTTTTGGCGGTGTGGTATTTTTTAAAGCATAGAGTTTGTAATGCGAAGCAGTCCGGGTCTGCTTGATCAGGGTGCCACCACGTGTGGTCAGCTGAAAATTCAGCGGCATTCCGGTCAGATGTGCTCCGACGACAGCCAGTTTCACGTTGTGACCTGATGAGATTCCAGTTGTTTTTTCATACAGGCGTTCAGATGTGCCTAACTTTAACTGGCTCGCCTGCTGCCATTTTTGCCCGAATTTGGCCAGTGCTTCATCCATCCAGGCTGACGCAATAAAGGTCACACCCGTTGGAAGACCATCGGCACGAATACTATTTGGTAATGCCAAAGCCGACAGGTCGGCAAAATTGACAAAATTGGTATAAGCGCCCATGTGGCTGTTTTTCACCAGAGGATCGGCTTCTACCTCTGCAATGCGATAAATGGTGGGTGCCGTAGGCACCATCAAGGCATCATAATCTGCCAGTGTATTTTGAATAACACGGCTCTGGCGGGCGCGTTCATATTCATCCTGCATGGCATCGACCGCACTGAACCGGTCTGCCTGTGCAATAATCTGGCCAATTACCGGATGGGTCTGCTCGCGTTGCACCATTTTTTCCACGGCACTGGTACGTTCAGCTACCCAAGAGCGGTTATACAAGGCCGCTGCCAGTTGTTGAAATGGAGCAAAATCAATCGGCTCAACCGTATAACCCAAGCTTTGTACACGTGCGATCGCCAGCTGGAATGCTTTTTCAGTTTCAGCATCGCCATAAAATTCCAGTGTATCTGGAATGGCAATTTTCCCTTTTGAAAATTGGCTAGGAACATTTTGAGGATGCGTTCTGGAATACTCATCGCTGGCATCATAGCCCTGCATGACTTGCGCTACCTGCCAGGCATTATCCACCGTTAATGCAAAAATCGAAATCACATCGATGGTGCGGCAAGCCGGAATCAGGCCGGTAGTCGAGAACCAGCCTTTGGTCGGTTTGAGTCCGACAATGTTATTGTGCCCTGCCGGTACACGTCCTGAACCTGCAGTATCTGTACCCAGTGAAAATGGCACTAATCCGTTTGCGACGACTACACTGGAACCTGAACTCGAACCACCACTGATATATTCAGGATTAAAGCTGTTCTTTACGGCGCCGTATGGGGAACGCACACCGACCAGCCCCGTCGCAAACTGATCTAGATTGGTTTTACCCACGACAATCGCGCCGGCAGCTTTTAATTTGGCTACTGCTGTTGCATCGGAAGTCGCCAGATAAGCTGCCTCTTTACATGCTGCTGTGGTATAGAACCCTGCAACATCAATATTGTCCTTGACCGCAAATGGCACCCCATAAAGTGGCAAGCTTTCAGTATCTGCACCAGTTAATGCATCAATTTGTGCCTGTAATTGTGCTGCCGTCGCAATTGAAATCCAGGCATGATCGTCATTATTCAACTCGGCTACATACTCAATCAGGTCACTAAGCTGGATATTGTTATTCTGGTAGGCGTGTTGCCAGTCCTGTACAGTCCATAAGTTGTGCACAGCTGTTCTCCTTAAGTGTGTTCGGTATTTTGTGGAATAGGTGGCATGACGGCATCCATCAGTTCGAGATGGCCTTTAATCACGCCTTTCAGTGCAATAAATTGTTCGCTTATTTCTTTCAGATCACTGCTCGCGCCCTGCATCAGCATGACTTGCAGGATTTTTTCATCATCCAGCTGGATATGAAGTGAGTTGATCACTTGCGCCAGATACTGCTGTTGCAGATCGACCAGCTGACTGCGTAGCGGTTTAAGGCTGACGTCATAGAGCAAAGTAAGTGTGCCAACCATGACTTCATCGCGAATCACCAGATCATCAATCAGGTGACGGTTAATCATGTCGACAATGGCCTGCGAACGGCTTTCATAGTGCTGCTCGACAATTTTTTGATCCATCGCATGTAGCGTTGTTTCTGGCACGGTAATACTGATCCGTGCCAATTTTTGTTTAGGCACGATGTTGATCCTTGGGTTGATATTGGGAAGACTGTTTAATGTGAAAGCCTGCACGTACGCTGAGCAGCTCAACCAGAAAGTGAAGCCATGGATGCATTTTTTTATTTGATGTCGGATTGTTCATGTGCATCTCCTAGGGATATTACAAAACCAGAATTTCGTATTACTTAGGAAAATGCAGAAAGCGTGCCAATTTTTAGTTATTTGGATGAGGTAAATAAACTTGCTTAAAAGGGCGAAAAAAAGCCCCATAACATTGAAATGGGGCTTGTTCTAAAGCAAAAGTAAGTTTTGTATTTCACCGGTTTATTCCATTTTGATTGCTCATGTCCTTGCTATTCTTTTTATACATGAATGGTTAACCGATGTTTGTGATTATGAGTGATCAAGTGTATTGCTCTCCTCTATTTATGTTGTATATAAATAAATGCATTAAGCGTGCCACAATATAAAATAGAATAGATTTAAGCAGAATGCTTGGAAAATTAATTACATACGCAAATAGAGGCAAAACAAGAATGATTTATTTTTTAAGTATGCCTAAAAAATAGCCCATTTTGCACCATTGGGGTTCGAGGGTGCATCAAAGTGTGGCTGAAAGATGTTCAGGCAACTGTATGCCTCTGCTTTTTATATTTGAAACTAAGATTACTAAACTTGAATCAATCACTATTTCATAACTCATTTGAAAAGTAATGAATTACTGCTAAATTAGCTCCCATATTTGGGGGCTTTTTATGACAGAAAAACTATATTACTGGGCTGAAAATCTAGAAGGCTATAGTTCCGACAATGATACAGAAACTAATTATGATGAAGTCTTGGAAATAAAAAGACTTAATTTTTTTATTGGTAAAAATAATGCTGGGAAAAGTAGATTTTTACGTGAGTTATTTAGAATGTATTCTGGGCAACATCTATATAATTCATTACAATTCAGAAAATTAAAAGGTTTTAAGAAACAACTAATTATAAATCTCCAAAATATACCATTAAAAAACAACCCTAACTACAAACATTTTATTAATAGTGAATCATCTCTTGTACCTGAAAATGTAGGATCAATTATCCAAATATTTGAAAATTGTTTGAACTATTTGGGACAGTTCAATCAACTGCAAGATTTATACTCAAATAACAATATTCCACAAGCTAAGGCTAAATTTATTAAAGAAATTGAGGAAAATATAAATAAAATTTTTCATAATAAGAAATTTTATATTCCAATATTACGTGGGATGCGCCCTGTAACCGATTTAGACAAAAAATATCCTTATATTGAACGTGCCCAGAAAGACTATTTCAAAGATCCTAATAAATTTAATAAAGAAAATATCGTTACTGGTGAACGTCTATATCATGAATTAAAAATTCATCTATTAGGTAAACCACAACAGCGCGAGCTAATAAAACAATATGAAGAAAAGTTAAGTCAGTACTTTTTTGATAATGAAACCGTTACTCTAATTCCATACATTGGTAAAGATGATAACGGTCATGACAATGATGTTGTACATATTAAACTTGGTGAGGATGATCAATTTGCCATTCATAAATTAGGTGATGGTTTACAACAAGCGATCGTTTTGACATATGAAGCATTTATCAAAAAAGATGAAACACATGCTTTCTTCATAGAAGAACCTGAACTTCATATGCATGCAGGTATGGTTCGCCAGTTAATGAATTTCTACTTAAACGAAACTTCCCATTATTACTTCTTTACTACGCACTCAAATCACTTACTCGATATGGCGGATGAGTCTGATCAAGTGATAATTCAGAAATTTGTAAAGCTACCCAATATAGATAATCCAAGTAAATTTGATTTTAAAATTAAGCGTTGTGACCGAGATCGTGACCTACTTGCTTCATTAGGCGTACGTCCTTCTTCTGTTTATTTGGCGAACTGTACGATATGGGTAGAAGGCATTACCGATCGGCTCTATATCACTAAATATATGGAAAAATATTTAGCTGAATTAGAAGAATCGAATGAAGAGCTTTATAAAAAGTATCGTCGTTTTATGCCGAATTATCACTATACATTTGTAGAGTATGCAGGAAGTAATTTAGTGCATTGGTGCTTTAGTGATACATATGCTGATCAATTGGAAGATAAAGGTTTAAGTGCTAAAGCTGTCGCAAGTGAAATGTTACTCATTGCTGATGGTGATATTCAAGGTAAAGCTGATCGTGTAGAAGTTTTAAAGCGTGAGTTGAAAAAAGATAATTATTTAATTTTAGAGTGCAAGGAAACAGAAAATACTCTGCCGAAAGAGGCAATCATTAGAGTAGCTCAAAAAAAGTTTAGAAAGATGCAAACTAGAACTAAACAGGGGTTTACTATAGAAAAGTTAGATTCAATCACTGCATCTGATTACTTTGATCATAAAGATTATGGAATAGGAAAACTATTAGACGATCAAATACGAAATACCAGAACATCAACTGATAAAACTGCATTTGCTGATGGTAAAGGTGTAGGTACAATAAAATATAAACTAGATTTCTGCCGAGAAATCATCAAAGATTTCGATGAAAAACCTGATTGGGAACTTACACCAAAAGCCAAAGCGTTATGTGAACGAATATTTAAGCATATCGAAAAATGTAATTCTTAAATCTCCCCTAACCCCTCTTTAATAAAGAGGGGAAATTCCCTCCTTTGAAAAAGGAGGGTTAGGGAGGATTCTTTAAGCCACTGGCGCCAACGTAAACAACACCTGCCCCGTTTTCACCGTTTGCCCTTTTTCAATGGTAATCGCTTCAACCTTCATACGCTCAGGCGCAATAATCGGAATCTCAATCTTCATCGCTTCAATCACTGCAAGCGTTGCACCTTCTTCCACAATATCCCCCGACTGACATTCAATTTTCCAAATTGAACCCGGCATATGCGATTCCACTGCACAACCACCTTCAGGCACTTCAACACCCTCACCATCATCCACGGCATCTAGGCTTTCAGAGACATATTCCGCAAGACCTGCTTCATGCCAGCGACGGCGCTCCGCATCAAAGTTGGCTTGTTGTACCGCTTTAAAGGCAGAAATAGATTCTTGATTTTCCGTTAAGAAGTCATTGTATTCTTTGAGGTTGAGTACACCGTCTTCAATACGTAGTTTTAAACGACCTGCTTTAAAGTCCTCACGCATCTGCATGAGCTCAGATTCAGAGACTTCATAAAACTTAATTTGGTCAAAGAAGCGTAATAACCACGGCATACCTTGCTCAAAGTCAGGGTTTTTGCGATAACGTGACCACATTTGCGAAGTACGACCGACAAACTGATAACCGCCTGGACCTTCCATGCCATACACGCACATATATGCACCGCCGATCCCCACAGCGTTTTCAGGTGTCCATGTCCGTGCAGGGTTATATTTGGTGGTGACTAAACGCTGACGCGGATCAAGTGGCGTTGCTACAGGTGCACCCAAATACACATCACCCAAGCCCATGACCAAATAACTGGCGTTATAGACCACATCTTTCACGGCTTGTTTGTCTTTTAAGCCATTAATACGACGGATAAACTCGATATTGTCAGGACACCACGGTGCATCAGGTCGCACAGTTTGCATATAGCGTTCTGTTGCGAGTTGGGTTTGTGAATCTTCCCACGCAAGCGGTAAATACACGGTGCGTGATGGCACTTGCATCTCGGTCACATCAGGCAGTTGTTCTTCTGCGACTTGAAGCATACGCAATAAATCAATTTGATCGAGCTGAGTCGAATCAAAATGAATTTGCAGTGAACGAATACCCGGTGTCAGGTCAATAATGCCTTGAATATTTTGATCTTTGACCCATTGCATCAGCGCATGAATACGGAAACGTAGGTTTAAATCTAAAACCAATTCGCCATATTCAACGAGCATATAGTTATTGCCCGCAGGGCGATACACCACATCAGGAGTGCCATTTTGACCTTTTAACGTATCTAAAATGGCAGATTTTAAGGTGCTGATTTCGGGATAGAACGATTCATCAAAGGTCACCGCTTGTGTATCTTGAGCAGTTAATTGCGCATGATATTTTTCATTGAGTAATTTCGCTTGATGGTAGCTGACAGGCAAAAATTTGACTTTATCGCCTGCTTTGAGCTGACCGAGTTTCCATAGTTCAGAGTTGATCACCACCGCAGGACAAACAAAACCACCAAGGCTTGGACCATCTGGCCCTAAGATAATTGGCATATCACCCGTAAAGTCGATCGCACCAATCGCATAGGCATTGTCATGAATATTGGATGGATGCAGACCTGCTTCGCCACCGTCCTGACGTGCCCATTCAGGTTTTGGACCAATCAAACGGATACCAGTACGGCTTGAGTTAAAGTGAATTTCAAACTCATTGGCAAAGAAAGTATCAATGTCGTTTTTGGTAAAGAAATCAGGTGCACCATGTGGACCATACATCACCGCAATTTCCCAAGTATTTGAGAATGTCGGGATTTGATCTTCATTTAATGCTTTCACTTCATCGGATGTAAATGCCGTGATTGGAAGCATATCGCCAATCAATAAATTACGCCCTGCATGACCACCAAACTGACCTAAGGTAAAAGTCGCTTGTGAGCCTAAGTATTCAGGGACATTTAGACCGCCTTTAATGCCAATATAGGTACGGCAACCTGTGGCGATCTTGCCACATTTTAAAATTTGACCTTTATGGACATTCACGGTTTGCCACATTGGAACGGCTACGCCATCCAAGGTCGATAGCATATCACCACCTGCAAGCACAATTTGACTATCACAATGGAATTTTAAGCTTGGCCCTTGCAAGGTACATTCTAAACCTGCGGTATTTGGTGCATTGCCTAACAGTTGGTTTGCCACATTTAAAGACAGCGGATCAATCGCACCTGATGGTGGTACACCGACATCCCAGTAACCCAAACGACCAGTGACATCTTGCACAGCGGTTTGAATACCCGCTTGGAGCACTTCAATCTTTTGAGTTTTCCACTCAAAGGTATTTAAGAAGCGTGTGGTTTGTGTCCCCGCTTTAAACACATCGCAGTCGATAATGTTTTGTAGATATTCAAGGTTGGTTTCAATGCCGGCAACTTGCGTTTTAGCCAGTGTGTCGGTCATGGCTTGAATTGCAGAATCACGATCATCTGCTGTCACAATGATTTTGGCAATCATCGGGTCATAGAAAGATGATACGTTTGAACCTGTTTCCACCCATGTTTCATTACGCGCATTGGCATCAAACTCAACATGCGTCAAAAGCCCTGCACTTGGTTGGAAGTTTTTGATTGGATCTTCGGCATAAAGACGCACTTGAATTGAATGTCCTTGTGACTCAAGTTTTGATGTTGGTGCAACCCAATCGCCACTGCCTAAAGTCACCATCCATTCCACAAGATCGACACCAAAGACTTGTTCAGTAACGCCATGTTCCACTTGTAGACGGGTATTCACTTCCAAAAAGTAGAATTCTTGCGTGTCAGTATCCATCACAAATTCAACGGTACCTGCCGAGCGGTAATTCACCGATTGCATCAATTGAATCGCAACGTTTTGGATATAAGCACGTTGTTCATCTGTAATGTGTGGTGCAGGCGTTTCCTCAATCACTTTTTGGTTACGACGTTGCACCGAACAATCACGCTCGCCCAGTGCTAGAACTAAACCGTTGCCATCACCAAAGATTTGCACTTCGATATGACGAGCATTTTGTACGAATTTCTCGAGATATAAACCTGCATCTTTAAAGTTGGCTTGCGCTAAATACGACACGGTTGTGTAAGCATCTTTCAGCTCTTCAGCATTCCACACCAAACGCATACCAATACCACCACCACCTGCGGTACTTTTCAGCATCACAGGATAGCCAATACGCTCAGCCTTAAGCAGGGCTTCAGCTTCATCAGCCAATAATTGGCTACCTGGCAATAACGGTACATTGGCTTGAATCGCCAATTCACGTGCAGTATGTTTCAGACCAAATGCTTTCATTTGCTCGGCATTTGGGCCCAAGAACACAATGCCTTGTGCTTCACAGAGATTACAGAATTCGGCATTTTCAGACAGGAATCCATAGCCCGGATGAATCGCTTGCGCACCGGTATGTTTGGCCACTTCTAAGATTTTATCGACATTCAGATAGCTTTGGCTTGCAGGTGCATCACCAATAAAGACCGCTTCATCAGCTAAAGTCACATGCAAGGAATCACGATCTGCTTCCGAATACACCGCAACCGATTGGATGCCTAATTTTTTAAGGGTACGGATGACACGACAAGCAATTGCACCACGGTTGGCGATGAGAACTTTATTAAACCCATATTTTAAAGTCATAGTCTTATACCTCGCCTTCACGGACAATCAGTTGAATTTTTGTTGGGTTATAGGCATTACATGGGTTATTCAGTTGTGGGCAGTTTGAGATCAACACAATCAAATCCATCTCAGCTTTAATTTCGACATATTTCCCCGGTGCAGAAATACCATCATCAAATTTCAGGTGACCATCTGAAGTTACAGGTACATTCATAAAAAAATTAATATTTGGACCGATATGGCGCACATTCAGACCATGCTTTTTCGCAATCGGATGTTGTGACAATGCAATCATGAAATTGTTACGGCAACTGTGCATTGGATATTTATCATGCGCATAACGAACCGTGTTACTTTCACATGAACATGCACCGCCTAAAGTATCGTGGCGACCGCAGTTGTCATCATGAATACTCGCAATTTTATTGCCAAAGTTGGTATATAAAGTCGTACCTTTTTCTAGATAAATTTGACGGTTCATCGCCAAAGTATCGGTTGCGCTATAACGCTCTTCAGGGTTATGTGCGGAAATAAACAAAGTATCCACCGCTTGATTACCTTCAAGATCAACAATACGGAAATACTGGCCTTTTTTGACTTCACACATCCATGCTTCACCGGCAGGACAAACTTCGCTCAGTACTGATTTTTCATGATTTTGTGTTGGGTTTACGAGTGCAGTCATGATCATTCCCCTTAAGCAGTTAAAGCGTAGTAGCGGTTATTATTTTGGAATGCACGCTGATTTTGCGGGCATGAATCACGGCAGACATCGGTGTCGCCTAAAGGCAAAGCCTTAAATAAAGATAATTGAATATCGGCAGGTGCATATTCAGTCGAATTGTCTAAAGCATGTGGCGCACTCGATAAAAACACCAAACAATCCATTTCAAAGCGTAGTTCAATCACTTGATCGGTATTATCAGATACGACATAAGACAAGTTGCCGTTGTCATCCGGTGCAACTTTTGAGAATAGGTTTAAGCTACTACTAAGATCCGTCGCCGATAAGCCAAATTTGGTCATCTCTAAAAGCAAGCTGTCTTTACCGTTGCGGTACATGTCGTTACGCGCATCTTGGAAAGTTTGGGTGCCAAATTGCGCTTCAATTTGTTGTACTGTACTTGGCGCACAAAACGTATCATTCCAACCATGATCATCTTTAACAATAGAAATCATCGCACGACCCAAATCTGACGCCAAAATGTGACCTGTACTTAGAAATGCCGTGTGTTGAGCTTTTAAGCTGTCTGGCATGTTATAGGCTTCAAGCTTGTCTTCACTATTCACACAAAACATTGAAACATTGGCATTTGCGCCTAAAGATTTGAGTTGTAAAACTGCGCCACGTTGAATGCGCGCAGACCAGTGATGGCCACCCGGTAAAAGTTCAGTCCACAGTGCGGAATCTTCGTGATAAGTAGTTGTGCTCATAACAGCCTCTGCATCTAACTTGTACGGTTTACCTCCCGGGCTTTTATCCCTCCGTGTAGCCCGATTAATCGAGCCGTGAACTCTCGGTCGCTGCGCATGCAAATGCCGGAACCCTAGATCACTTTTTCTCTAACAGGGTTAATGCAAAGGCTGTGCCAATTTAGTAATACTGTTTTTATGTTTCGTAATACTATTATTAGGATTTGACTGATCAATTCAGGTGCAAGACTCTGCAAAAAGCATCAAGATGTACCAAAATAAAAAATCCCAGCTAAGACTGGGATTGTAAAATCTAGAGATGAGAACTCAATCAAACTATTTAAGCTGTAGAGTTATTTACTTAAAATTTCATGCAGCATATTACGTAGCCATTGATGGCTGGTTTTATGATGACAGGACATATGCCAATACTGCTTTACGGAATAGGTCGGGAACGCAATTGGCGCATTAAAGATCTTGAGATTGCCACGTGATAACAGGACTTCACTCAAATAATAAGGCACGGTCGCAATCGCATCGGTTTCCTGCACTACCAGTCCGACTCCCAGATAACTTGGCAGACGCATTAGAATGTCACGCTTAAGTTCCAGATTCAGCAATTCATTTTCAATATGGTAATGCCCCATCCCGGCATCAATATCGATATGCGTTTCACGTAAATACTCTTCGGTCGTGATGCTGTCACCCGTGAGCCGCGGATGATCTTTCGCCGCGATCACTACATAATATTGCTCAAACAGTTTCTGCTGATAAAAGCCATTCTCCAGATTTGGCAAGAAGCCCAAAGCTAGATCAATCTCGCCATTGGCCATTTGATAGCTGGTTTCTGACGTAATCGGACGCACATTCAGACGGATATGGGACGCATGCTGCTTCAGATACTGTGAAATTTTTGGCAACAGTACCAGATGCGATACATCAGTCATTGCCAGTGTAAAGCGCTGCTGTGAAGTGACCTGATCAAAATTGATAGTAAAGTTATTAATGGCTTCAACTTTGCTCAGTGCTTCACTGACCAAGGGAAAGAGCTGTTTGGACAGGTCTGTCGGCAGCATTTCATTGCCAATACGTAAAAATAAAGGATCACCATAATGCTGGCGAATTTTATTCAGCAGATTGCTCACCGCTGGCTGGCTCATATCTAAATGATCGGCTGCCTGAGATACGTTTTTAAATTTATAGACATAATAAAAAATACTGAGCAATTTACAGTCAAGTTCAAACACAGAAATACATTTCCTTTAACTTTCTCATCATTCGGACAGGTCTTTCATCCGCATAAGTCTATTGAGGGTCAGATTAAAATATAACACTTCGCAACTATTTTCAGGATTAAACTCGCTGTAATTTTCCGTAAATAAATACTTTTAACAGGTGAATAAATCCATTAAAAAGTCCCTTAGCGTAAAATTTCCAGCCCGGTTTGCTCAGGTCAGTTAAACATTTAAATCGTATGCGATATACTCAGCCCCACCGAATAAATGGTAAAAATACAGAGAAATCTTATATGTTTCAGGATAAAAAGCTGGTCTGTTTTGATCTAGATGGTACGTTGATTGATTCTGTAGGCATCTGGAATCAGGTAGATGCAGCCCTGATTGATGAGCTCTCCAACAGAAAAGTCGATTTACATGAGATTCAGCAACAACGCGATCTTCAACTTACCGCTTTGAAACATAGGTCAGATCCTTATTTGGAATATTGTGAATTTTTAAAAGAACAATACGGTTTTGAACCAGCTAAAGAAGAAGTAAAAAATCGTCGTTATACAATTTCCCGACATTTTCTGGATCATATCGTCGAATTGAAACCTCAGGCAGACCTTCTGATTCAAGCTTTAAAACAGCAACAGATATCACTGGCTTTGACCACCACCACCAGTTTATTCAATGTACAGCGCTATCAGGATAACAATCGAAATATTAATTCTAAAATCAGCTTTGATGAGGACTTTTCCTTGATTCTCACCCGTGAAAATGTCCAGAACATTAAACCTCATCCCGAAGTTTATCTGAATGTTTTGCAAGCCTTTAACCTTCGACCTGAGGAATGTCTAATTATTGAAGACTCTCTAGTCGGTGTAGAAGCAGCCAATCATGCGGGCATCGAGGTAGTGGCAATGTATGACCAGCACTCCGCTCATGAAATAGATTTGATCAAAGCCAAAGCAAATTATTATGTCGAAAATTTTGCTGAATTATTAAGTTCATTCAATAACAACATCCACTAAAAAAGATGCCATGAAGCATCCTTGTTCATGACATCTTGAATACTATTTGTGGCTTAAAAATCTTGCTGACTATTTGGCTTTTTTATAGATTGAGCCTGAACCAACCAGATTTCCGGTTTTCTCATCGATTGCAAAATCGACCATACCTGCACCTGCGTTCAACTGAAGCATGCCATTTTCGTTCACTGCAGCGGGCATTGGATTCTTTTTCTCGGTTTTACCGGTTTCCTTATCTTTGATCGTATTGGTAATCAGATAATTTTCACCATTTTTTGAAATAACCAGAATATTTTCAAGTTTTGGATTTTCCACGGTGTTTTTCCAGTTGCCCTGATAATCTGGTGCGGGTGCTTCAGTGGTGTTACAAGCAGTTAAAAGTACTAATAATGGAATTGCTGAAAAATATTTAAGATGTTTCAAAACTGAGACCTTAAGTGTAACGACGCGGCCATTATAGAGAGAAGCCCTTAGGGCTGAAGCAGGTTGTTGTAGGCAAAGCGTTTCAGCAGTACTGGATCTGTTTTGCTTTCGTCATTTTTTGAAATCTGTATCCATATTTTATTTATAAACAGGAGGATTTTAATGATATTGAATCTGATAAAGGTCAAAAAAAAATTCCTCAATAGACCATCCAAATCTATTGAGGAGTACCAAAACGGTAAAATAAGTAAAGCTTAAAAATTATGACAATAGTTTCGCTTTAAAGTAGTTGAATACAGATTTGGCAGCATGGGTTTTTTCAACCACCTGCTCAGTCCAGTGATTCGGTAGAGAACATTTAGCGAGACCTACCCAAACGGTAGAAAACTGCTTGATGAAACTCGCTTCGTTATAATGAATGCCATATTCTTCACAGAGCGCTTTGATTTTTGGCGCAACCTGCGCATAGCGATTGGCCGGCATATCCGGAAACAGGTGATGCTCAATTTGATGGCTCAAATTACCACTCAAAATATGCAGCCAGGTCGTCCCGCTAAAATTGCTCGAACCACGAATCTGGCGCAGATACCACTCGGCACGGGTTTCATCGTCGGTATTATCCATTTCAAAGGTTTCAGCATCTTCAGTGAAATGACCGTTAAAAATGACGGCAGAAGCCCATAGACTGCGAATCACATTGGCCACCGCATTTCCGGTAAATACCGGAATGGCATTTGGCCCGGCAATGATCGGGAAAAATACATAATCTTTTAACACCTGACGGCGCATTTTTTGGCGCAAAGGTGCTGCTTCTTCCCAGACTTCTTTCCAGGTCTTTGTTTCATAAGCAATCACATCTTCCAGATGCAGGCGTTGCAAGCCAACATACCATTCGAAAAATACCATTAACTGAATGCCCAGTGGAATATTAAACAGAAAGCGTGGTTCCCACTTTTGCGATTCACTGACCCGAATCAGACCATAACCGACATCATGATCCATTCCGACGATATTGGTATAGGTATGATGAATATAGTTGTGCGTATATTTCCAGTCATCGCCGGTTGAAATCGTATCCCAATCATAGGTCGCACCGTTCAGACTCGGATCGTTCATCCAGTCGAACTGGCCATGCATGACATTGTGACCGAGTTCCATATTTTCCACGATTTTGGAAAGACCGAGCAGACCTGTCCCCGCCAGCCATACCGGTGGCAACCAACCGGCAAACATCAGCATGCCACGTGAGGCAATTTCGCTATAGCGGACAAAGTTGCGGATTTTATAAATATATTCGGCGTCTTTTTCCCCCAGATCATCCATGACCTCGCGGCGGATTGCATCGACTTTGGCACCAAATTCCTCAATCTGTTCAGGGCTAAGAAATTGGCTTTTGCTATGTCGTTTAAAATCAATTTGCATATTCATGGGAGCACCTTCTTATAGTTTAATTAATGGCTTATCAATAGTTTATAGGTTAATCACCATAGGACTCACTGCCTGAGAAATGCACAGTTTGATCTGGGTATTATTACCATGATCAATTTCACCGGTCAGGACATTTCGTACCGAACCACTGACCTTGGTACAGGAACAGGTGTTGCAGATGCCCATCCGGCAGCCATGCGCTGGTCGCAAGCCCGACTTTTCGGCACTTTCCAGTAAATTGGACTGCGCCTGAAACTCTTGCTGCGATCTTAAAAACTGTACCGGCTGTGCTTTAATTTTTTCATCGACCACAACCTGGAAATATTCCGAATGAAAATTGGATTTCAATTCCAGTTTATCAACGATGCGAAGTGAGGCCTTCATCATCCCGGCGGAGCCACAAGCATAAATTTTTCGTTCTGCAAAGTCTGGCACCAGCTTTTGCAATAAGCTCTGGGTCAGATGCTGCTGGTGTTCCACAGTATTGAAATGGTGATATTTCAAGTTTGGATGCATAAGAGCCAATGTTTTCAGTTCAGCATGAAAGGCATCATCTCGAGTGAAATAAATCAGGTCGATCTGTTCCAGAGATTGAATGACTGCTTTTTGCAGCAAGGAGTAAATGGCGGTAATACCACTGCCTGAAGCCAGGAATAAAATCGGCTGCGTGGATTTTTGCAATGTGAACTCACCTTGCGGCTGTGAAATTTCTATCACGGCACCAATTTGCATCAGGCTTAAGGCACGTGACACTTTGCCCTGCTGTTTAACCGCAATGATCAGATCACCATTTTTCAATACCGTCACCACAGAATAATGTCGCTGATGACGTACGCCATCAAGTCTGATGGTCACTGCAATATTTTGGCCGGCCTGAAATGACTTGGCTTTAAAATTATGATTTGGACGTAAGTGAATCTTGAAAAAGTCAGGGCTGATGGCTTGAATGCCCATAACGGCAGCCTTAACTTTTTTGATTGCCCAGGTTGGATGGATTTTTTCACCAATAAAATCAATGAAATCTTGCCGGATCCAATGCGGCTGATAGGTTGGCATGCTTGTCATTTTTATCCCCTTATCCGCAGACAGCTTCATTAATGTACAACTGTCTAATTATTATATTGCTCAGGATAAAGAATTTTCACATTCAGACCATGTCAATACAGGTCAAATTATGTGCCTAAGCCATATAATATGACTTTTTGTCGGACAATATCATCTAAAAGTAGCGATCAAGACTATATGGATTGAGAAAAAGCATTTTTAAACAGACAACGCTGCTTAGCCTGTACATAAAAAAACTGACCTCTATTCGAGATCAGTTTTTTGACTTCATGTAGGGATTTTCAGATTAAATGACGCTTTAACCTGCTGCCTGCTCCAAAAGAATAGTCCCATATAATTCACGCAGATCTTTTTTCAGCATTTTACCCGTACCACTGAGTGGAATCGCATCAACAAATACGACTCGGTCTGGAATCTGCCATTTGGCTACCTTGTCCGCATAATATTCCAGCAGATCAGTTTCACTTAGCTGGCTGCCCGGCTTTTTAATGGCAATCAATACCGGGCGCTCATCCCATTTAGGATGCTGGGCGGCAATCACGGCAGCCATCGCAATTTCCGGATGTCCCATGGCAATATTTTCCAGCTCCACCGATGAAATCCATTCTCCGCCAGACTTGATTAGATCTTTAGAACGATCACTGAGTTTCATAAAGCCATCCTGATCCAGCGTAGCAATATCGCCGGTATCAAACCAGCCATCATCAGTCAGTGCAGACTCTTCCTTGCCGAAATAATGGCTGATGACCCAATGCCCTTTGACCTGTAAATTTCCTGTGGTCTGTCCATCACGTTCAATTTCATGCGTCCCTTTTTCTGCATCAGTCAAACGTAGGTCAACCCCGAATGGCGGACGGCCTTGGGACAGCCGAATCTGTAATTTTTCTTCATCAGAGAGATGCAAATGTTTGGTCTTGAGCTGATTCGCTGTACCCAATGGACTAATTTCCGTCATGCCCCAAGCATGGATCGTTTCACAATTAAACTGTTCTTTGAACGCTCTTAGCATGGCCGGTGGACATGCAGATCCACCCACTACATTCCGTTTTAGGCTTTCCAGTTTGGAACCTAACTGATTTGCGGCTGCAATCAAACCTTGCCAGATGGTCGGTACGCCAAGTGCTACCGAAACCTGATAAGTATCAATCAGGTTAACCAGACTGGTGCCATCCAGACCCGGTCCAGGAAGAACCAAAGTGCATCCGACCATTGCAGCGGCATACGGAGTGCCCCACGCATTTACATGGAACATCGGCACCACAGGCAACATAATGTCGGCAGCCGAGACATTTAATGAGTCAGGTAAAATGATGGCATAGCTATGTAATACCGTAGATCGATGGCTAAATAGCACACCTTTGGGATTTCCCGTGGTTCCTGATGTATAACACAGAGAGCTTGCCGAGTTTTCATCAATGATTGGCCATTCAAATTCTGCATTTTGCCCAGCCATCAGCTCATCATAAAACTGAACTTCTGGAATCGCTTCGCTGACTGCCGGATCAGCCGCATCCAGACAGATAAAATGCTCGACCGAGGTCAACAGCGCTTTCACGGCTTTAATTAAAGGAACAAATGTTTTATCGAACAGCACCACACGATCCGCAGCATCATTGATAATAAAAATCAGCTGTTCCGGAAATAAGCGCGGGTTAATGGTATGACAGACCAGGCCGCTGCCAGAAATGGCATACCAGGATTCTAAATGGCGATGATTATTCCAGGCAATAGTCGCGACCCGATCTCCTTGCGCCAAGCCGAGTTGTTGTAATGCATTGGCAAAACGTTTCGAGTTTTGATGAATTTCTCCCCAATTGGTCACTGTAATACTGGTATCGGTATTTTTGGAAATTACCTCGGTATCGGCATGATAGCGTCCTGCATGTTCAATCATGCTGCTGATCAGTAAAGGCTGAAACATCATATTTCCGAGCATTCTCCACTCCTTTGTGCTTGTTATTGGTCCGTATTTGCGTATCGTTTTTATAGTTGCATGATGGCTCGGTCTGAAACCGTAACTTACTTTTTATCATCATGTGGATTGAATTTAGCAAGGAAATCTAAATTTGTAAGTATCGAATTGTGACAAATTAAGCCAAGTGACTGAGGCGTATAAAAATGGGAATACAATTTAGGTATAGATAAAATTTCCCCAGAAAATCTGAGACCTGGTTTTCACTTTAATTGTCGTACATCAAGACTCAAGCTTAAAAATAGAATGACAACAATCCTACTCCTTCCTTTTGTTATATTAAGTATCTTAAAATATGCTATAAATCAAAATAATTAGAACAGTTTTAGTTCAAGAAAGTGTATGTATAAGTCTGAAAAACTGGCACAGAATATCCGTCAGATGATTGAAAACGGTGTATGGAAGGCACATGAAAAATTGCCTTCACTTCGCGAACAGACCCAATTATCTGGTTATAGCCTGATGACGGTACTCAATGCTTACCAGGAACTTGAAGCACAAGGTCTGGTCTATGCCAAAGACAAATCGGGCTATTACGTTTCAGAACACACTCAAGCTCTGCTCAATAGCAAACAGTCCGCCCAGATTGGTTTAAATCCTAAAATTCAAATCAATTCGGTGGTATTTAATTATTTAAAATCGACTCAGTCAGCAGAGATTGTGCCTTTTGGTTCTGCCTTTCCCAATGCAGAGCTGTTATATAACGCCAAATTTATGCAGATTCTGGCGCAGCAGGCCAAAAGAAAAAGCAGTTATAACAACCAGAATCATATGCCGCCCGGCAATCAGAACTTGCGACAACTGATTGCTAACCGTTATCAATTACAAGGAGTTACCTGCAATCAAGATGACATTGTCATTACATCCGGTGCACTAGAAGCATTGAATCTGTCTTTACAGGCCTTAACCCAACCCGGTGATTTTATTCTGCTACAGCAAACCATATTTTATGGTGCCTGGCAGGCAGCCGAGCGTCTGGGATTACAGGTGATTACGATTCCGGAACATCCACAGTTTGGCTTTGATCTGGAATCATTTGAACAGGCTTTAAAACAGTATCCGATCAAGGTGTGCTGGCTGATGCTGAATGCCCATAATCCGATTGGCTTTACCGTCAGTTCTGAAATCAAACAAAGAATTGCGGAACTCTTGTATGAATATCAGGTGTATTTAATCGAAGATGATGTTTATCAGGAATTAAATTATGGTGTAGCCAAGCCGTTACCCGTTAAATATTTTGATCGGCATCAAATGGTGCTGCACTGTGCCTCATTTTCGAAAACGCTGGGGATGGGCGCCCGCGTCGGCTGGGTGTATGCCGGCCCATTTTCGGATGCCATTCAGCACTTACAGCTCATGAGCACTTTAACGGTCAGTCCCTTACTTCAAAATGCGCTGGTCGAGTTTATTTCACATCATCATTATGAAAAACATTTGCGGCATTTAAGGCAGCATCTGGAAAAATATAAAAAGAAATTTTATCAGGAACTCAAAGCGCGTTTGGGAAGCATCTGTGAAATTTACTATTATTCCAGTGGTTATTTTCTCTGGATTGAGTTGCCTAAAGAAGTCGATGCCCAGCAGCTCTATGAACAATTACTTCAACAACATATTTCAATTGCCCCTGCACTGCTGTTTAAGCCTGAGCCTGCAAGCCAACATTATATTCGCCTGAATTGTTCGTTTGAATGGACAGCCCAGATTGAAGATGCAGTCAATCTGCTGGCAGAAACCATTCTTCAAAAGAGCAAAAGCGCGGATTAATTCATCCACGCTTCTGTTACAGATCAGACTATCTTATGCAAAAGAAGTCTTAGAAGTTGTAAATAGCCACCGCATTAATACGGTTATCTTCACCTTTAGTGCTGCCATTCGTGGCTGCACCTAATGCCTCACGTTCACCATATACATATTCCAGACCGAAACTTAAAGGCTTGGTTGGGCTATAGAACACGTTAGCCCAAGCTTGCCATAAGTCTTTATTAGCCTTGGTCGCATTAGATTGTGTCGCATCCGCAGGAGTTGAGGCGATTAGTGCATTAACATAGTCTTGATCATTACTAAAATTCATATAGCCATAACCCAAGGTACCGCGCAATTTGTCATTAAACTGCTGGGTTAGGCCAACTAAAATTGAATCAAATTCGCTTTGTAATAAATCGCCATTTGCAGCGGTAATCACACCCGTATTTGCATAAGACACAAAGCTGCTATCGCCTTTAACATGGTAATAGTCAGCTTTGAGCGTTGTACCCGGTACAATATCATACTTGGCACCTAAACCTACACCCCATGCCATTTTTTCATCTTCATTGACACGCTTTTCATTCCCCATCGCACGGGCACTGACTGTAAGATTATCAGCAAATTTATGATTTAAACGTGCTGTTAAAGCAGGTAGACGTTGTTTAATACCAGTAATGGTTGCATCTTTTGGATCTTCTACTGCAAATACCAGATTGGTTTCAGGACTGATGGTGCTGGTATAACGAACTTGTGGTGTCCGTTTAATTGAACCGCCAGCATAAACCAATGCATCTACAGTTTCTGGAATATAATCTGGTACTGCAAAGTTCGACCAGGTTTGACCGATCAACCAGTTGGCATAGCTGATATAAGCATGACGGATACGCAAGTTATCAAAGCTCGCGCCGCCCAGAAAATCCACTTCAACTTTACCGCTTAAAGCTTTATCTCCAGCACCGACTGGTGCTTTAAAATCCATGCCTAAGCGGGTTGCAGCCAGAGTAGATTTAAATTCATCACTACGCTCACCGACACCTTCTAAAGGTACAGCATTAATCTGGTTATACATACGTGCTGCTGAACCACCTTCAGCCTGATAAGAGGCATCGGCACGAATATTGCCATAAAGATTAAATTCGGCACCACTAGCAATTTTCATGACAGGTTTGCTTGCTGGAGCGGGTGTTGCGGCAACATGTGCTGTGACCACGGCCGTCTGTCTTTGCTGTTGCTCAACCAGTGCGCGTAGAGCCTGAACTTCTTGGCGAAGTTGTTCAATTTCCTGCTGATTCGACTGAGCTGAGGTTTGTGCTTGAGTCGATAAGCTGATGCCCCCTAAACTCATTGCCATCATGCTCATCAGAACTGTGCGTTTGAATGTGATTGTTGGTTGATTAAATAATTGTGTCGTGTTCATCCTAAACTCGCTTTTTATTATGCGTTTCGATTCTAGCAACAGATCACCACCCGTTACGATGGCGATCTATATCATTGGGAATATTATCTTTATTGATTGAAATCTAACTTAATGTGTCGCTTCTTTTGCCAATGGATTCGGCTTCACATCAGGTGTTGCAAGGGCTTGGCCATCTACGGAAGTTTTTAAGTTCACCAGGAAAATTGCCAGCGCAGCGATTACGCCAGGAATCGCAATTGCAAAGAAGTTCATTTGATGCGGTAAATTCATGGTTAATAAAGCACCAGTGAGTACCGGCCCAACAATCGCACCAATACGTCCAATACCTGATGCCCAACCCATACCGGTAGAACGTACCGTCGATGGATAATACTGCGCCACGAAGGTATAGAGCAGAATTTGTGAGCCAATCGTTGCAGCACCTGCCACAGCAATCAAGGTATACAGCACGAATTGCGGACTGTTAAAGCCAAGCAGAATCAATGCAATGGCACCGCATAAGAACATGATAGTCAGCACTTTTTTGATATGGAATTTATCTGCGAGATACCCACCACCAATGGCACCCACCATTCCACCAATATTCAGCGCGAACAGGAAGATCATACTTGCACCCAGCGAGTAACCTGCCTGAATCATGAGTTTTGGCAACCAGCTACCCAGTGCATAGACCATTAACAGGCACATAAAGAATGCCAGCCAGAACATAAAGGTACTGAAGCTACGGCCTTGTTGAAACAGTGCTTTTAATGGTGCTTCATCCCCTTTTTGCACTTCATTCAGTACAAACTGGGTGTCACTGGTAATGACCTGTGTCGGAGAAATTTTCTGAATAATAGTATGTGCTTGAGCCGTCTGTTGCTTGTTGGTCAGGTACATCAGGGATTCTGGTAAATATTTCCATAAAATCGGCAAGATTAGCAATGGAATGCCTGCAAGCAGGAACATGATTTTCCAGCCAAATTGAGGTACCAACCATGCACCGAGTAGCGCAGAAGTCATCCCGCCAATGGCATAACCACTAAACATCAGGGCAACCAGCGTGCTGCGGATGCGTTTAGGGGCATATTCGGTCATCAATGCCACGACGTTAGGCATGACACCGCCAATTCCAAGACCAGCCAGGAAACGTAAAATCCCGAATTCGACTGGTGATGTGGCAAAGGCACCGATAAAGGTAAACCCACTAAAAATAGCCACACAGATCATGATGGTCTTTTTACGGCCGAGTTTATCGGACAAAGTGCCGAAACTCATGGCACCAATCATCATCCCGAATAAGGCAGTACTGGCCAGCATTCCCGCTTGCACCGCACTTAGCGACCATTCTTGCATCAGCAGCGGCAACGCCACCCCATAGATCACCAGGTCATAACCGTCAAAAATAATGATCAGCAAACACCAGATCAATACTCCCCAATGAAAGGGCGTAAACTTTGCCTCGTCAATCAGCGTATTTATATTCACTTTATTTGTAGACATCTCCACCTCCAGATTGTGAAGTTCAACTTATGCTGCTCACAATGCAGAAAATAGGAAAAAATGTCTAAAACTGAATAGGCATGGCTTTATACCTATAAGGTCTGGGTCAAATTAAAATATTCAATTAATTAATAAATATATTACTC
>NZ_JBQGUZ010000023.1:0-50267 GCF_052078135.1 Acinetobacter lwoffii | reverse complement strand
GGTGCATTCTAGAGGATTTCAGAATCATTGCAACCCCCAATTCACTATATTTTTCACGTATGTCTTTTTTTTCTACAAAAATTACTAAAAAATCGCTTTTTTATCTAATTTTTAAGCGTTTTTATGCAATAAACCCACTAAACACTTCATTTTATTTTTATAACTGAAAATTCATTTAGACCTAAAAACTATCACAATAATATTTAAAACAGTATTTTTAGCCTTTTGACATTCAAATCTTGTCTTTTATTTAAATTAGCTCGTCAAAAGAAAACCAAAATTCCCCTACCTTGCCCAACAAACCGATCTAAATCCTAGACTCCTCAATTGATGAGTTATTTTTGACGTAAAAAGCTTTTATAAAAGCCTATTCTTAGGCTGCTATATAAAAAAAGTATTCATTTTTAGTTTTCGAATCCCAAAACCATGCTTAGATCACTTATATATAGAAGATAAAGTCTGTTATTTTGCATTAAGCGACTTTTTCCTGTTGTTGCTGTCTAAGCCAGTGCTGCATAACTTCTACAATCATGTCTTTCTTGCCCTGATAATCCTCGGCAATAAAGAATAATTTCGCGCGTCGCGGTAACTGCTCTTCAATCAGGGAAAATAAAAAGTAATGCGCGGCCAGATCAAGCTGCATAAATAAAGTATAGACAGATCCATAGAGTTGCTGTTTTTGTTCGACCGGCTGGTATTCAAATAAGAACCGTAATATGCAATCGATCTGTTCATCAAAAATATCTTCTGTTGGAAAGCGATACATTCAATCACCTCTGCTTTAATTTTTTATGTTTTGCACTTTTCTTTTGGAGTCAATTGAAATGAACTCACCCTTAGAGGTCATTCACCTAAGTTCGATTTGCTGATTAATTTTAAGTTTAGTTGTTCAACAAGAAGAGTAGGCATGCAGATTTATATTTTGATTACGCAATCAGAATAAATAAAAAAGGAAGAGATCTCTCCCAAAATCTCCTCCTTAGAATTGAATCTTTACCCGATCCATTATGTCATTATTATAGTTATTCGCTTTAAAGCTTTTAAAAAGAGCCTCTTGGAAAAGAGACTTCTCAGTTGTGGAGTACTATTATTTTTACTACCCTCTAGATGCTCTAAACGAATTCTCTAGATGAATAAATCCTATACATAATAAAGATGAAAAGCAAGTGATTTGGGAAAAATTAACTCTTGTTTTCATAGGGTTTTTTTTGACTTTACTTATTTGATTTTTAAATATAGAACATCAACAAAAAAAGCAGACCGAAGCCTGCTTTTATTTCAATAACTTATCCGTTTTTTAGTCAATAAAAGTGACTTTAGCGATTGCTTTTTTACTGGCCTGAACAATCAAAGTTACGTTCTCTTTCACAGAATAGGTCGTATCTACAGTCTGCCAATCCACTTTCACTGCACCACGGCCTAATGCATCCTTAGCCTGGGCTGCATTTTTGGTTAAGCCGGCTTCACGTAAAATCGAGGTAATAAAGATTTCCCCACCAAACTCGCCACGTGAAATAGTTACTTCTGGCGTACCTTCGGGTAATTCACCTTCAGTAATGATATTGCCCGCGCCTTTATGCGCATTGGCAGCCGCCTCTGCACCATGGAAACGCTCAACCAGCTCCAGTGCAAGAATCTTTTTGACTTCTTGCGGGTTACGGCCTTCTGCCACTTCTTTTAATAGTTGCTGAATTTCTTCAATGGTTTTGAAGCTCAGCAGATCAAAATAACGCTCAATCAATGCATCCGGCATTGAGAGCACTTTCTGGTACATCGCGCCCGGTGCATCAAATACACCAATATAGTTACCCAAAGATTTAGACATCTTGTTGACGCCATCTAAACCTTCAAGGATTGGCACTGTGATACAGACTTGAGCTTCTTGGTTATAGCGACCTTGTAAGGTACGACCCATCAACAAGTTAAAGGTTTGGTCTGTACCACCCAATTCAACATCTGCTTCCAACGCAACAGAGTCATAGCCTTGTACCAATGGGTACAAAAATTCATGAATCGCGATCGGTTGTTGATTGTTATAACGCTTGGTGAAGTCATCACGCTCAAGCATACGTGCAACCGTTTGCTGTGATGCCAATTGAATTAAATCAGCCGCAGTTTTTTGTGCAAACCACTCCGAGTTAAACACCACTTTGGTTTTGTTTGGATCAAGAATTTTAAATACTTGTTCTTGATATGTTTTAGCGTTCTCTAAAACCTGTTCACGTGACAATGGCGGACGTGTAGCACTTTTTCCGGTTGGGTCACCGATCATCGCCGTGTAATCACCGATCAGAAACAACACTTCATGACCCAAGTCTTGGAATACTTTTAACTTATTAATGAGAACCGTGTGGCCCAAGTGCAAATCAGGTGCAGTCGGGTCAAAACCCGCTTTAATTTTTAATGGACGATTCAATTTTAATTTCTTGAGAAGGTCTTCTTCAGAAATAATTTCGTGGGTGCCTCGTTGAATGAGGGCAAGTTGTTCTTCAGCCGGCAGGAAATTTGACATCACAAAATCCAATACATCAGTTACTCAATTTGTGCGATATACTAACACTTTTTCAGCATATTGCAGGCTTAAGAATAACCATGACAGCGATCTATATTGGGGTAATGACCGGCACGAGCATGGATGGTGTCGATATTGTTGCTGCTTCTTTTGATCCACTCCAGCTTCATGCCACACTCACTTTGGCATTTGATCCTGACCTTCGGCATGAGCTGATGGCACTGACTTTGCCGGATGACAATGAAATTGACCGGATGGGCAAGGCTGATGTTGCACTGGCACAAATGATTGGTCATGGTATTAATGCGCTGATTGAAAAAAACAACCTAGATAAATCCAGAATTAAGGCGATTGGCTCGCATGGCCAGACTATCCGGCATCGTCCTGAACATGGTTTTACCCTGCAAATTGGTGATCCGAACATCATTACTGAAATTACCCAGATTCCGGTGATTTCAGATTTTCGTCGTCGTGATCTGGCGGCAGGTGGTCAGGGAGCGCCTTTAGTTCCGGCATTTCATCAGGATATTTTCCAGCATGACAGCATTCACCGGGTCATTTTAAATCTGGGTGGTATTGCCAATGTCAGCCTGCTGCCTGCCGGCAAGCCTGAAGAGGTGTATGGTTTTGATACCGGACCGGCTAATATCTTGATGGATGCTTGGTGTTCCCGTTATACCGGCCAGCCTTTTGATGAAAATGGTAACTGGGCAGCCTATGGCACCCCGATTCGCAGTTTGCTTGATCGCTTGCAGTCACACGAATTCTTCTCCAAAGAACCTCCGAAAAGTACTGGTCGTGAAGATTTCAACCTGGAATGGCTGGATGAACAGATTGCTGACTGGCGCAATGACCTGCAATACGATGAACTGGAAGACACTCCGGAAAATGTACAGGCGACTTTATTAAAGCTCACCACCCGTGCCATTAAAAAAGCCATTTACCGCTCTGGCATGGATACCGGACAGGTTTTTGTTTGCGGGGGCGGTGCCTATAACTCACATTTACTCGAGCAACTGCGCTGGCGCCTACGCAAGCATGAATGGAGCGTACAAACTACGGCCGATCTTGGTTTAAGCCCGACTTGGGTTGAAGCCACGGCCTTTGCCTGGCTGGCCATGCGTTTTATGAATCAGCTGAATGGTAACCTGCCAGCAGTCACTGGTGCTGCTGGATATCGCATCCTCGGTACCATTACTGCTGTTTAAATTCAGCTAATTACTATTAGCTTGCATGACTATATAGCTACTCAAAAACAGTCATCAAAAAAGGTCTGCATAAATGCAGACCTTTTTTGATTTTAAATTTTATGCTCAAGAATTTATTGCATCATGCGTTTGGCATTTTCATTTCTAAAGGCCCGCAGAATCTGCTGACCAGCACGACCTGTTGGACTCAAGCCCAAACGCTGCTGTTCCTGACGAATCGCTTGACGGGTTTTATCTCCAATCAGACCATCCACCGCACCAATATCATAGCCACGGTTTAACAGAAATTGCTGGATCTCACGACGTTCTGCACGCGAAGTTCCCGGATCATCAGTAGGCCATGTGGCCATAAATGAACCTTTACCTTGCAGGCGATCGGATAAATGTGCAATCGCCAAGGCATAACTTTCTGCCGCGTTATAGCTATAAATGGCATCAAAATTTTTAAATACCAAAAATACTGGGCCACTCGGGCCTGCAGGTGCAAGTAATCCTGCTTGAGAGGATTGTGATAAATTTCCTTGAATTAATGCCGAACCATCGGCACGTACCACCCCTTGATTGTTCCAACTACTCAAGGATTTTTTATTTCTTCGACCTTCACCGGAAACCGACATGCCTTGAGGGATCTTGACTTCAAAACCCCAAGGCTGTCCGCTCTGCCAGCCACGCTTGCTTAAAAAGTTGGCAGTTGATGCGAGTGCATCCGGAATGCTCGAAACTAGATCACGTCGGCCATCACCATCAAAATCAACTGCAAGCTCATCATAAGTCGATGGCATAAACTGGGTATGACCAAATGCGCCTGCCCAGGAACCCTTTAATTGTTCTTCACGCACATCGCCACGCTGTAAGAGTTTCATAGTGGTAAAAAACTCACCACGGAAATAACTCTGGCGACGACCTTCACAGCTCAAAGTTCCTAAAGCCTGTAATAAAGGATATTTCCCCGAAATATCACCAAAATTACTTTCGACACCCCATACCGCAACTACCGTTTCTGCAGGTATACCATAGGTGGCAGCAACACGATTGAGCACCTCACGATGTTGCTGTAATTTTTGCCGGCCGAGCTGAACCCGTTCTTCATCCACCAAACCAGACAGATAATCCCAAATTGGGGTAGAAAATTCAGGCTGGTAATTCAGGCGTTCAATCACTGAATAATCAGGACTTAAGTTTTGGGTATAACGATCATAGGTACTGCCGCTTACACCTCTAGCAACAGCTTGACTGCGCAAATTGGCGAGACAGTTTTGAAAATTATTTTGGGAGGCATAATTCGGGATATTTGAACTAGAGGTCAAATCAGTCGGCGTGACACGTTGACCATTAATAATAAGTTCAGCCTGTGCCTGTGAAGCAGCCAAGACCACAGAACCAATAAAAAGTGCAAGCCGTTGCATAAGACCCTTGAGTATTTAGATTTTGAATTATGTTTCTACCTTAGCAGCTCATGATGAAAATTAAAGCGCCAATGCGTAAATTTAAATTCATAATTCCTACACTTTTAAATTCATTTTGTAATCTTTAAATTTAAACATGAGTTATCCACAAGCCTGATTTAAATTCAAATCAGCGGGATTTTTAAATTCAAATTCAAAACACTTGCAATCAGTTTTGAATTTAAAAATTACTGGGGATAACTTGTTTCAGGAAAAGCGAGTCACGATCATCAACATGCTCTAATTACACTAGTTTTCATTTTAAATTCATTTGAATAATGGGCTAATATTTTTAAATTCAGAAACTTTGAATTCATTTATCCAGTTTTAAATTTGAATTCATATTTTTGAATTTAAAAGCGCAAGTTTAAATTCAAAGCCCGATTTAAATTTGAATTTGTTTTTATGAATTTAAATTCAAAACCACTTTCCAGTTTTAAATTCAAACTTTGATTTCAGGCTTATCTACAAGTGAATATGGCAAAATTCAGCTGTAAAAAAGGTTTTATTGAATTGTTATATTTATACTCAATTGATCAGTTTGTAAGCAATTGATTTAAAAACTGATCTGACCAATGGCAGGCATTTTTAAAGAGGCGCAATCATGCCTGAAAGCAGACAAATAAAAAAGCGATCACCGAAGTGATCGCTTTTTTTATCAGCAAGTTAAAGCCTAGATGGTCATATCTTCGCTCAATGCCAATGGATTCGGTAAAATTTTCGCCAGTTGGCGGCAAAGCACAGACAATTGCGCGCTGTCATTTGGCATCAAGGTGATGTGACCAATCTTACGGCCTTCGCGCTCTGACTTGTTGTAGAGATGCAAATGCGCACCTTCCAGAGCAAGTACATCTGCAGATTTTGGATGCTGACCAATGATGTTCACCAAGACAGTTGGACGGATCACTTCAGTTGAACCTAAAGGCAAACCAGCCACCGCACGTACATGATTCTCAAATTGCGAACATACGGCGCCTTCAATCGACCAGTGCCCCGAGTTGTGCACGCGTGGTGCCATCTCGTTGGCATATAAGCCTTTGTGTGTCACAAACAGCTCAAGGGTTAGGACACCGACATAGTTCAAGTGATTCAGCAGACGAGTGATGTAATCTTGCGCCACAGGTTGCAAATCTGCGCTGTTCGGTGCAGGCACAATCGAGTGCGACAGAATGCCGTTATGATGATGATTTTCAGCCAATGGCCAGGTTTTGACATCACCATCTTGGCCGCGTACTGCAATAATTGATACTTCACGTGAGAAGGTGACAAAGCTTTCTGCAATCAGCTCACCTGCAGGGCCCAATTCTGCCCAGGCCTGATCCATCTGATCGGTCGAACGTAAAACGAATTGGCCTTTACCATCATAACCGCCACGCGAGGTTTTCAGTACGATCGGCAAGCCCAGTTCAGCTACAGCAGCCTCTAAGCTTTCCAGTGAAGTGACCGCTTTGTACGGTGCAACCGGAATAGCCAGTTCATCAAACAAGGCTTTTTCAGACAGACGATGCTGGGCAATCGCCAAAGCCTGACGCGGCGGATGCAGTTGCTTGCTTTGCGTCAGTACATCAACATCTGTAAGTGGCGTATTTTCAAACTCAAGGCTAAATACATCTGCACTATTAATAAAGTCTTGCAGACCATTTTCAGCCTGGCTCGAAATCACCGGACCCAAAGCAGCAGAAGGACAGTCTGTGCTGGCTTCAAAAAATGTACATTGAATATTTAATGGAAGTGCCGCTTGCGCCATCATACGACCCAGCTGACCGCCACCAAAAATACCGATGGTTTTATCCATAATCTGTGTCTCGACTTAAGCTTGGCCTGGAATATTGTTACTTGCCACTTTATCTGTTTGCGCTGCACGGAAATCTGCAACATTTTTTGCGATTTCTGGACGGGTCAAACCCAGAATTTGCGCGGCCATAATGGCAGCATTGGTGGCACCGGCAGGACCGATGGCCAAGGTACCCACCGCAATACCGGCTGGCATTTGCACAATAGACAGCAATGAATCAACACCGTTTAAAATCGAAGATTTCACCGGTACACCCAAAACTGGAAGATCAGTTTTCGCTGCACACATACCCGGTAAATGCGCTGCGCCACCTGCACCGGCAATAATTACATGAATACCACGATCACGCGCTTGCTCGGCATATTCAAACAGGCGGTCTGGGGTACGGTGTGCAGAAACAACTTCGGCTTCAAATGGGACACCAAGCTGCTTGAGCATATTGGCAGTGTGTTCGAGAGTTGCCCAATCTGATTGAGAACCCATGATAATACCTACGAGAGGAGTATCTTGTGCAGCAGCCGCATTCATTGCAAATTTTCCAGAGATTAAAGTGAGAAAAGATAAATCTCGACGAGAGAGCCAAGCTTGAATAGGAGTGCGTATTATAGACTGAAAATTCAGCTTCATAAAATTTAACGGTCAAAGCAAGGCTCGATTTTTCTTGTTTTTTTATCGAATTTTCAAAAACTGGAATAAAAATAGGGTAGTAGTCACACTTGCAGCCATTCAGGAACTGCGGAATACAAAATAGACACATCCACATAGACATAAAGCAGCCCAGAGATAATCCAGTTTAAAGGGCTGTTTAAACATAAAAATCATAAAAGGAACAAAGACTAGTAAGGTCACGACTTCCTGGGTGATTTTCATTTGACCGACTGCCAGGCCTTGCTGCGCCAGTAATTTGGTCGCTGGAATCATCAGACTATATTCAAACAGGGCAATGGCCCAGCTGAACAAAATCGCTTGCCAGAGCGGTGCATCATGCGGCAAAAATTTTAAATGCCCATACCAGGCCAGGGTCATAAAACAGTTGGCAATTACCAGAAGAAATAAAGCCGGCAGCATTTGCATGCACTCTGCAAAAAAGTCGAACTTATTTTACGGTTTATTTGGCGAAAAGATATTGCATCGCTTTGAAATTTTCTTTGAATTTATCCGTGAAACAGGATTTAAAAAATCCCACAACAAGGCCAGAATTTTCACTATCTTTTCAGCTAAAGCCTTGCTATCGTTGCTTGCAAATTGAATAAATCATGACAACAGCACCAATATAAAGTGATGGGTCAGACAGGAACGGAGTAAAGTAGATGCATCTGCATATTTTGGGTATTTGTGGCACCTTTATGGGCTCGTTAGCGCTACTTGCACGCGATCTGGGCCACCAGGTAACAGGTTCAGACCTGAATGTGTATCCACCCATGTCGACCCAACTTGAAAATGCGGGCATCACTTTAATGCAGGGTTATGACCGCAGTCATTTACAGCCTCATCCGGATCTGGTGATCGTCGGCAATGCCATGAAGCGTGGTATTGATGCAGTCGAATATATGCTGAATGCAGGTCTGCCTTATATTTCAGGTCCGCAGTTCCTGGCTGATCATGTTCTGCAAGGTAAACACGTGCTGGGTGTCGCCGGAACACATGGTAAAACCACGACCACCACGATGCTGGCTTGGGTACTGGATCAAGCCGGTCTGGAGCCAGGTTTTCTGATTGGCGGTGTGCCATTGGGCTTTTCGGAAAGTGCGCGTCTCGGTGGTGGGAAATATTTCTGTGTCGAAGCCGATGAATACGATTCTGCTTTCTTCGACAAGCGTTCCAAGTTCGTGCATTACCATCCAAAAACAGCAATTTTAAATAACCTGGAATTTGACCATGCCGATATCTTTGATGATTTGGCGGCAATTCAAAAGCAGTTCCATCATTTAGTTCGTACCATTCCAAGTGAAGGCCGGATTATCGCGCCGATTACTGAGAGCAATATTGATGAAGTGCTGGAGCAGGGCTGCTGGACGCCTATAGTGCGCACCAGTCTGGATGCCAACGAAAAATCTGAACTTTATGCAGAACAGTTATCAGCAGATGGTTCACATTTCAAAGTCCTGCAACACGGCGTTGTCAAAGGTGAAGTACAATGGAATATGACCGGACAGCATTCTGTGGCCAATGCACTCGCCACCATTGCCGCTGCCGAGCACATTGGCGTATCGATCGAAACTGCCTGTGAAGCACTGTCCAATTTTGGCGGGGTGAAACGCCGTATGGAACTATTAGGCACTGTTCGTGGTATCGAGGTTTATGATGACTTCGCCCATCATCCGACAGCGATTGATACGACCTTAGAAGGTGCGCGCAAACGTCTGGGTGAACGCAAACTCTGGGCAATTATTGAACCGCGCTCCAATACCATGCGCATGGGTAGTCATAAAGATGGCTTGGCTCATTCAGCACGTCTGGCCGATGAAGTGATCTGGTATCAACCGGAAGGATTGGACTGGGATCTGCAACCGGTCATTGAGGCTGCGCCAAACAAGGCCAAAGTTGCACGTACACTGGATGACATCATTCAGACCGTGGTGGCAGAAGCAGGTGAGGGCGATGCCGTAGTAATTATGTCGAATGGCGGTTTTGGTGGTTTGCATCAGAAGCTGATCACTGTTTTACAAGCATAAAACAGATTTAAGTGAAGTGAAGAAGCCCGCCTAGCGGGCTTTTTTTAGCATATTAAAACCTTGCTTCGGCAAAAGTGAACAGTTGTTCTGATCCTGCAATCCTATGATTTAAACATTGACCCAAAAAGCAGATTTATTTCTGAACCCTCCCTGATGATCTTTTGTTGCAATCTGTACACAAGACTCATTGCAGCGCCATATCACTCAAGGCACAATCGAGAAGAACACAGGTATCTATAGGCCTGAAAGCCAGATCATAAATCAGCCCATCGCTGTCACTATATAAAAGCAATCGAGGCGTTCATTATTCTCGCTGAGTCAGGTCATTCTCATTCCTCATTCCATTAGGAGATGTGTCATGACAACGATGAAAGCGATGGTCTATTACGGCGCAAATGATATCCGCTTTGAAGACCCGCCCGGTTCCCACCATTTTGCATCCCGGCGATGCCATCATTAAACTCGAAAAAGTTACCATCTGTGGTACCGACTTAGGTATCTGGAAAGGTAAAAACCCCGAAATTGAGCAGGAGGCCACACGTAAAGAGGGCAGCTTTAAGGGGCGTATTTTAGGTCACGAAGGTATTGGCATTGTGGAAGAAGTCGGTTCCGCCGTGCAGAATTTCAAAAAGGGTGACCGGGTGATTATTTCCTGTGTCAGCCGCTGCGGAACCTGTGAAAACTGCCAGAAACAGCTATATGCGCATTGCCGCAATGAAGGCGGCTGGATCATGGGTTATATGATTGACGGTACCCATGCCGAATATGTACGCAGGCCCTTTGCCGACACCTCACTCTATCATTTACCCGAAGGCCTGAATCAAGATGTGGCCGTATTCCTTTCAGATATCCTGCCAACTTCACATGAAATTGGCGTGCAATATGGCGATGTCAAACCAGGCGACAATATTGCGATTGTCGGGGCAGGGCCAATCGGCATGAGCTGTCTGCTCACTGCCCAGTTCTATTCACCTGCCAATATTATTATGGTGGATATGGATGATAACCGGCTGGAATTTGCCAAGACTGTCGGTGCGACGCATACCATCAACTCTGCCAAAGAAGATGCCATTCAAAAGATTCTAGAGATTACCGGTGGACGCGGGGTTGACTGTGCCATTGAAGCAGTGGGGGTGGAGCCTACCTGGAATATTTGCCAGCATGTCGTGAAGGAGGGCGGGCATATTGCCAACGTCGGCGTACATGGTAAACCGGTGAGTTTTGAACTGAACAAACTCTGGATTAAAAACCTGACCATCACCACCGGCCTGGTGAATGCCAATACCACAGGGATGTTGCTGAAAACCTGCTGTTCCGGCAAATTGCCCCTAGAAAAACTGGCGACCCATCATTTTAAATTTTCCGATTTTGAAAAAGCCTATGATGTCTTTAAACATGCCTCTGATGAAAAGGCCTTAAAAGTCATGATTGACATGACCTAATCCACATCAGACAAAAAAGTCCGCCATGCGGACTTTTTTATTTTCAGCTTTGATCCATCAGATCAAAAATAGGGGACATAACCACGCTGCTTATAACCTTTTGGCGATGCCAGACTGGCCTGATTTTCTTCCAGGCGATACAGTACTTTGAGGAATTCGGCAATTCCTGACTGCTGTAAGGCATGCGGATCAAATTGCTTCAAACCTAAACGTGAAAATAAAGAAGAAATTTCACTGTGTTTATGCACATATTTCATTGACCATTCCGAGAAATGGGACTGCTCTACCATCGCATCTGCAAAACGCAAGATATTGTGATGGCGGGGATCCCGACAAATGCTCTGAAATAAACTTTCCACTACTTCAGCCTGACCTTCAAGGCACTGGAAAAATTTGCCATGGGAATAATACAACACCCCATGAATCTGATGCTGAAGATTGAACTTCCGGGCAGTGGCCAAAATATCACTCAAATCTTGTAACAACTCTTGTTCAGATTCTATGCGTTCACTGGCATAGCAAAGCTGTAGCATCATGCCATCTCACTAGAGGGAAGAATTAAAACCACAATTTAATCAATAATTTTAAATTAAGTCGACCATTTTTTAAGCAAATATCCGTTTTTGCTTACACGGTTTTCAGTTTGCATTTCTGGACTAAACTTTTAACAATAGTGCCTAAATTATTAAACGAATATTTTCATACACCTACCATGAACATGAGGATCACTTGATGTTAAAAGATCTGATTTTAACCCTCGCCTTGTTATGTGTGTGTTTTATCCTGATCATCACTTTAAATGACTGGCAATTCAGCGCTCAAACCAATCTGCTGATCAGTTCAATTTTTATTAGCTGGACGATCTTGAAATTTGTTGGGCATCGTATTTATTTTCATGCCAGTTACCTGCTGATCATGGCAATTTTAGTGATGCTGCAACAGTTTGAAGAAATTTTCTGGGCCATGACCGGCGTGATGGCAGGTTTCGGTTTATATACCCTGTTACAGGTTATATTGATTCCTGCCTTGAAAGAAAAACTGCATTTATCTTTCGGGAAATCCCCTTGGGTAGTTAAATAGCAGTTGCTGCGACATCGGCCAGACTTCGGTCACGTTTAAACATGACATCCACATAAGAACATTGCGGGATGATGGTTAAACTTTTTTCACGGGCAAAATCGACCAGTACATCCAGCATTTTTCGGGCAATACCGTGGCCACGCAGGGAATCATCGACCCAGGTATGATCGGCAATGATGACGGCATCGCCCCGCCATTGATAAGTGATCTCCGCCAGGCGGCGTCCTTGATCTTCCATAAAAAATACACCACCACGTTTTGAATCTTGATATTTAATTTCCATACGAATCTAAACCTTTGTTGTCATTTTAAAATTATAAAACATCATTAAAGCGAGGCTCTCGCTCGAACACGGATTTGGCAAAAGGACATTTTGGAATAATCCTGATGCCGTGTTCACGGGCAAAATTCACAGCGGCCTCGACCAGATAATACCCGACGTGCTGTCCGCGTAGGCTGTCATCGACCCAGGTGTGTTCAATCACTAATTGATCTTCATTTACTCTGGAATAACTCATTTCTGCCAGACGTTTTTCATTTGGCTCTACAAACCATAAACCTCCGGTGTCCTGTTGCTGATGCTCGATCAACATACCGATCCTCTCCTTGTTTTTAAGCCAGACTGACATATTTTTCCCTGCCCTATTGTTAGATTTCTTTTAAAGGATTGTGAATCTGTCCTTCTGACCAATACCGCATTTTGCTCAACAGGTTTAAACTGCCGGCCGGTTCTTTTTATCAGATATGTATGTCCAGCTCTTCTTCCACCTCCTCGGTGACACGTCAATGGGTCTGTGTGATTGCTTTAGCCTCTGCTGCCTTTATTTTCAATACCACCGAATTTATCCCGGTGGCGCTATTAAGTGATATTGGCGCAAGTTTTTCCATGTCACCCACTCAGGTCGGGTGGATGCTGACGATTTATGCCTGGGTCGTGGCGCTGCTGTCTTTGCCAATGATGTTACTGACCAAAAATATTGAACGGCGCTTTCTGCTGATGGTTTTATTTGCGGTGTTTATTTTCAGTCATGTGCTGTCCTATTTTGCCTGGAGCTTTAGCATTCTGGTGCTGAGCCGAATTGGTATTGCCGTGGCGCATGCGCTGTTCTGGTCAATTACGGCGTCGCTTGCCGTGCGGGTTGCGCCAAAGGGCAAAGAGTTTCAGGCACTGGGCTTATTGGCTACCGGTACCGCCATGGCGATGGTTCTGGGAATTCCCTTTGGCCGGATGGTCGGGGAGGCCTATGGCTGGCGCAATAGTTTTGCCTTGATCGCAGTTGTGGCGAGCGTAGTCTGCGTACTGCTGGCCAAAACCTTACCTTTATTACCAAGTGTCAATTCAGGTTCACTCAGCAGTTTAAAGAGCTTGCTGAAACGTCCCAGCCTGATGCTGGTCTTTGCGCTTACCGTGCTTATGATTAGTGCGCAATTTACCGCCTATAGTTATATTGAACCCTTTACGCTGAATATTGCGCAATTCAGCTCTGCGCAGACCACCAGCTTATTGCTGATTTATGGTGGTGCGGGCCTGATCGGCTCTTATGTATTTGGCCGTTTTGCACCGCATTTTCCCCGACTCACCATTCCGCTATTTACACTCGGGCTGGGGATCTCACTGCTGTTATTGCTGCCCCTGTCTCAGGGTGTAATTCAGCTCAATAGCCTAGCGTTAATCTGGGGCATCAGCATTATTGGGTTTAGTCTGGCCCTACAAGCCAAGACCTTAAATCTAGCTTCCGATGCGACTGATGTCGCCATGGCGATTTTTTCAGGTTTGTATAATGTCGGGATTGGCGGCGGTGCCTTACTCGGCGGTCTGGTAACGGCACATATCGGATTGCATAGTATTGGCTGGGTGGGAGCCATTCTGGCGAGTCTAGGTTTTCTGATCAGCTTATATCTGATTCAGCGTCCGGATTTCTTAGGTAAGAAAGCACCTTGAAGCATGATTTTTGTAAATGAAATTGTAGTCTTAGCAAAAATCTGTCATGCTTGCTGCACATTGAGCTATCGCTCAAACAAAATTTAGTTTGAACAAGGGGAGTAGCCTCCTCCAAGCGTTTAAGAATGGAATTTCAATTTTTAAACGTGTCAGAATATCGTCATTACACTTTGCAAAAAGTCGGTATCTGAGCATCTTGAAGTCACACTTTATATAAAAAAGTGGAACAGTAAGATGTAGGCAAGACCTTGATCATGTTGTTATAGATGTTTTTCATCTGGCAACTGGTCAAGGTTTTTTTATGGCCAGTCGTCCGATGTGGAGAATTCACATGGAAACCATTGGTACGCTCTGGCTGTATCTTGTCTTTTTCGCGATTGTCGCAGTCATGCTGGTAATCGATTTTGTCGGCTTTAAGCATCAGCATGGTCAGGAAGTCAAAGTCCGTACTGCTGCCTACTGGAGTATTGCCTGGGTCAGTGTCGCGACTTTATTTGGTGGCGGCTTATGGCTGTATCTGGAGCAGACCGCAGGCACGGCAATTGCCAATGCCAAGGTCATGGAATACTTTGCCGGTTATCTGCTGGAAAAATCCCTGGCGATTGATAACGTCTTTGTCTGGCTGATGATCTTCGCGGCCTTCGCCATTCCACCCGCACTGCAACGCAAGCTGCTGTTATATGGCGTACTGGGTGCGATTATACTCAGAACTATCTTTATTTTTATTGGCGCCTGGTTCGTGCAGGAATTCTCCTGGATTTTGTATATCTTCGGTGCGTTCCTGGTGTATACCGGCTTCAAATTCCTGCGTGGTCAGCATGAAGAAGACAGCAATATTGAAGATATGGCGATTCTGAAATGGCTGCGTAAGCATATGCGTATTACCCCGCAACTTCAGGGCGACAAATTTTTTGTCCGTCAGAATGGTTTGCTCTGGGCAACGCCGTTGTTCCTGGTCCTGATCCTAGTTGAAGCCTCTGATGTGATCTTTGCCGTCGATTCTATTCCGGCTATTTTTGCCGTCACCACCGATCCCTTCATTGTCCTCACTGCAAACCTGATGGCGATTTTAGGCTTACGCGCGATGTTCTTCCTGCTCTCGGGCGCAGCCTCAAAAATGCATTATCTGCCTTATGGTCTCGGGATCATTCTGGTCTTTATCGGCTTTAAAATGCTGATGCTGGATGTGTTCCATATGCCGATCTGGATTTCTTTGAGCTTTATTGTGATTGTCCTGACTGTGACCGCGATCTTGTCGATTCGTCATAGCAAGAAATATAACGAAACCACCCTGTAAAAAGTAATCATCAAAAAAGCCTGCATCAGCAGGCTTTTTTTATTGTTCTATCAGGGATAATTTGGGCCATTTTTGCAAAAACTGTTTGCTCAGCATGCGTTGTTCAAACACGGCATAACTGACTAAATTCGGATTCCAACGCAGCTTTAACTCAAATAAATCTGCTAAACCGAAAGGAGCAATCAACTCCAATTCATCATCTTTCAGGCGCAGTGCCAAGGCCGTGACAGTTTCTGGCCATAATGACAGCGCATGACTAATTGAAGTTAAAGGCCCAATACTTTCATTTTGATTGGTACGATACCACTCATGTACAAAAGCTTGATTGATCACATCCCAACAAATCTCTGGAAAATAGTCTTTTAACTGATCTGCAAGTTGCTGTTCTATAGCGCGAGCCTGCTCATTTTCGTCATAGAAAATCACATCGACCTCCGTATGATTCATGTCATATTCCCAGCCATGTAAATGCGCCCAGATCACATGACGTAACACACCCGCTGCGACATAAGCTTCAGAGTGCAATTGTGCTAACTGATGCAAGATGCGCATTAAGGTCGGCTGCGCACGCACGATCTGTTGAAATTGATCATGATAATTGGATGGGGTCATAGAAGAATCGGGATCACTATTTAAATATGAATGTTCATACAAACATGGCAATTTTTTCAGCTACAATCAATCGAAAAAATCAAAAAGCGTAGGTTTAAAATGTCTTCTGTAATTGCAACGACAGCGATCCGTGGTCGCTTCCTCGACATTCAGAATACAGTTGCCCAAGCACGTGATATACACGACCAAGTGCGATATGTAGAAGATGGTTTAGTCATCATTCAAGAGGGTAAAATTCAGTGGTTTGGTCCATGGCAAGAAGGGCAGTCACAACTTCCTACCGACACTGAATTACAGCACTATCCAGATCAACTGATTGTTCCCGGGTTTATCGACACCCATATTCATTTCCCACAAACCGAAATGGTCGGGGCTTATGGTGAACAACTGCTGGAATGGTTAAATACCTATACATTCCCCACTGAAATCCAGTTCCAAGATGCATCCTACAGCGAAAAAATTGCCGAATTTTTCGTGCAGGAATTGCTTAAAAACGGCACCACCACTGCACTGGTCTTTTGTACCGTTCATCCTGAATCCGTAGATGCTTTATTTAATGCCGCAACCACACGCAATATGCGTCTGATTGCGGGTAAAGTCCTGATGGACCGTCATGCACCGGAAGCGCTGACGGATACAGCAGAAACGGCTTATATTGACTCTAAAACGCTGATTAAAAAATGGCACGGACAGGGGCGGAACCTGTATGCGATTACTCCACGCTTTGCACCAACCTCAACACCTAAACAACTACAAAAAGCCGGACAGCTCAAAGCCGAATATCCGGATGTCTATGTACATACCCATTTAAGTGAAAATAAAAATGAAATTGCTTGGGTAAAAGAACTCTTTCCTGAACGTGAAGGTTATCTGGATGTGTATCATCATTATGGTTTAACCGGGAGCAAGTCCGTCTTTGCACATTGTGTGCATCTGGAAGATAAGGAATGGGATTGTATGCATCAGACCGACTCCGCCATTGCCTTCTGTCCGACCTCAAATCTATTCCTTGGCAGTGGCTTATTTCCCCTGAAAAAAACTTGGGACAAAGGGGTCAAAGTCGGCTTAGGCACAGACATTGGAGCAGGAACATCATTTAATCAGCTGCAAACCCTGAATGAAGCCTATAAGGTGCAGCAGTTACAGGGCGAAAAACTCTCCGCCTTTGAGGCCTTGTATCATGCCACTTTAGGCGGTGCCAAAGCCTTGAGTCTGGATGATCGCCTGGGGAACTTTAATATTGGCAAAGAAGCCGACTTTGTGGTGCTGAATCTCAATGCAACTGCCTTACAGCAGTTACGCCAGAGCAGAGCTAAAAATATTGAAGATGCATTTTTTGCACTGACCATGCTTGGCGATGACCGTAATATTGCAGCCACCTATGTCTATGGAGCAGCCGTTTATGTCAAAGCAGCAGCCAGTGAATAAACCGAAAAAATCCCGCCGTCGCCAATACTCGCTCCTGTCTGCGATGGCGCTGGGCTGTGTTTTATTACTGAAACGCGATTCAACCGTGGCTAAAAAATGATTACATTTACAGCCAGCAAAACAGGTGCATCTATGCTAGGGATGTATTAAAATTGCGACGTATTCAGGTGTTGCAGGTCAACACCTTTTTTATTTTGCTATTTTTACTTTTTAGGTATCTACCCATGACCGTTCAAATGAGCGTAATGATTTCCGCTGAAGAAATTCAAGCTAAAGTCAAAGAGCTTGGTGCTCAAATCAATGCACACTATGCCAATAGTGACAAAGAACTTGTGCTCATCGGTTTATTACGTGGTTCAGTGATTTTTATGGCTGATTTATGTCGTGTGATTTCAAAACCACATGAACTGGATTTCATGACTGTGTCCAGTTATGGCGGTGGCACGGTATCGTCACGTGATGTAAAAATCCTGAAAGATTTAGACGGTGAAATCCGTGGTAAAGATGTGCTAGTGGTTGAAGATATTATTGACTCAGGCAACACCTTAAGCAAGGTACTCGAAATCCTGCAAACCCGTGATCCTAACTCGATTCAACTGTGTACTTTGGTAAGTAAACCATCGCGTCGTGAAATCGATCTGAAAGTCGAATTTATGGGCTTTGAGGTTGAAGATAAATTTATCGTGGGTTATGGCCTGGACTATGACCAGAAGTACCGTCACCTGCCATTTATTGGTGAAATCGGTCTTTAAAATCAGGTTGAAAAAAGTGGCATAAGCCACTTTTTTTATGCCTAAAATAGGCCAAAAATCGGGAACAAAAAATAACATCTCGTTTCATGATTCAACTTTTTATGATCCTGACTTTGTTTCAAGATGATTAAACAGATGTGAAAACAAAGACATGATAAGAAGGAGTATGCATATGTGGACAATTATTGTGGCGATCGTCATTGGTTTTGTAGCAGGTCTGATTGCACGTGCTATTCATCCGGGTAATGACAAGGCAGGCTTTATCATGACTACCTTATTGGGTATTGCCGGCTCCTTATTGGCGACTTTTGGTGGCCGTATGCTCGGTCTGTATTCGGCAGATTCCGCAGCGGGTCTGATTGCTTCCGTGATTGGTGCTGTGATTATTCTGTTTATTTATAATATGGTCACCAAACGCCGTACAGTCTAAACCATTCAGATGTTTCTGAGGTTGATTTGACGACCTGAATAAAAAAGCACCGGAAAAGGTGCTTTTTTATATTGAGCGACTGATAGCTTTATTTAATTTTTATAAATCGAATTCTTTAAAAATCTGCTCAATCTGCTCTGCCGGATAAGCACCCATCACTTTAAAACCATTGGAAAAAATAATCGCAGGTGTACCATTCACGCCCATAGCCTGAGCCAGTTTTTTATTCCGCTCAATTGGATTGGTGCAACTTTTTTTCGATTTAGGTTGAATTCCTTGAGCAATCAGATCTTCCCATGCCTGAGCTGGATTAGACGCGCAATACACCTGTTTTGAAGGAGCAACCGACTGGGGTTTTAAAGGAAGAATAAAGGTATAAATGGTCAAGTCATTCAGTTTTTTCAGCTCTAGCTCAAGATTTTTACAATACGGGCAATTTGGGTCAGAAAAGATCGCAATCTGACGTTTACCCGTACCTCTTACACTTTTCACAGCATCCTGAAGCGGTAATTTTTTCCAGTCGATACTATTTTGTTTCAGCATTAAATCACGGGTCAGATTATGCTGATCCTGAATCCGCAGCATCGGGCCAGCAATCAGATGTTTAGCATCTTCATTCAAATAAACCACTTGGCCCTGCATGGAACCGCTATAGATACCTTTCATCTCGGTGGTCTGAATATTTTCAATTTTTAAATTGGGACTGTTTTTTGCCAAGTTAGCTTGTACCGTATCAATATTGGCAAATGCGAAGCTTGAAACCAATGTACTTAAACTAATGATCAGTATTTTTTTTAACATGAATGTTCTACATGAATTGGATAAGAATATGCTTCGATTCTAATCGCTCTGCTTTTAAATTTCTCAAACATTTATGTTACTGTTTACACTCAGTTAAATAAGCTCATAATGTTTCACGTGGAACACCATGTATAGCGTTAGCTTGAACTCCAATCTATCTAGAAAACACATCAATATTCATAATAAATAATTGTTTTATATAGTTAAAATATTTTAAATGATAAATATCTTACTCATTCAACCTTGACCGATTTTCTGTATCCATTCTAAACTGCAGACACTTTCTATATTCCTCGCTACGCCCTGACATGGATTGGCCAAGGATCAACACTATAACGGCATTTTCATGACAATAACGACCAGCTGGCGACCGTTCTTGATGGTCAGCCTAGCTTTAATGATGGGAACGATTGGCACCGCTTTGGCCAGTCCGCTTTATCCGATTTATCAACAGCTCTGGCATTTGCTGCCCAGCCACATCACCTACATTTTTGTCGCCTATATGTTTGGCTGTCTCTCGACCTTGTTGTTTTTGGGCAGAACCAGTAACAGCATCGGATTTTTACGGACCCTGCAAATTGGTCTGGCACTAATCACCTTAGGTCTCATCATTTCCGTTTTTGCCCAGAATGCACTGATCCTCTCGATTGGCCGTTTTATTATTGGGATTGCCTCGGGCCTGATGACCACTTCTGCCATGATGGGTTTAATGCATACCATCCCAGAAAGCCATAAACACACTGCACCACAACTGATTTCAATCATCACCGCAATGGGTTTTGGTTTGGGACCCTTGGTCGGTGGTGTGATTGCGCAGTTTTCCGTTGCCCCTTTGGTGATGCCATATTTACCGATTATTCTGGGTGCCGTGCTGTGTTTGATTGGCCTGTTCTGGATCAAAGCACCCAAGTTTGAGGCGCAGCCCTTTAGCATGGCGCCTAAACTGCAACGACCTGAAGCCCAGTTTCATCTGGTGTTTATGATTATTGCAGTGACAGCTTTTAGTGCTTTTGCTGCCTTTAGCCTGTTTGCTTCACTGTCGCCATCTTTTGTCCGCAATATTTTACCTTGGCATGGCCCTCTGGTCAGTGGGCTGGCCATTACCAGTATCTTAGTGGTTTCAGTGATCGTGCAATTTATGGCCAAAGCGGTTGCAGCGTCCAAATGTCTGAATATCGGCCTGATGATGATGTGCTTGAGCCTGATGGTTTTAGCGCTATGTATGTATTCGAAAATCAGCCTGCTATTTTTTATCAGTGATATTTGCTTTGGAATTGGCCATGGTTTTGCCCTGATGGGTGCTTTTGCCCTGATTCATCAAATGACCAGCTTAGACAACCGTGCAGCAGTGATGTCGACCTATCTATTTATTGCCTATCTGGGCACTATTGTTCCTATCATTGCCGTGGGTTATCTGGCCGATCACTGGGGGCTGGATTTCGCTGTGATCAGCTTTTGTATCGCGATCAGTCTATTGTGTTTTGCGCTGTGGTGGGCGTATCAAAAATCTCATCTACCAGCCTAAAAAAAGCCCTCAGTTGAGGGCTTTTTTGATGTTTTATTAAATAATTACTTTCCAATACAGAATGAACCGAAGATCTTGCCCAGCAGGTCATCTGCACTGAAATCACCAGTGATCTCACCCAATGCATTTTGCGCCAGACGTAAGGACTCCGCTACCAGTTCACCGGCGTTATACACCACCAGTTGTTCACGCGCCTCAGCCAGATAGAGCTGAGTGCGCTTCATTGCATCTAAATGACGGGTACGTGCGATAAAGGTGTCTTCCTCAGGCTGGAAGCCTGCATGCGCTGTAATCGCCTCTATGAGCGCTTGAACACCGGTCTCCTGCTTGGCAGAGACTGCGATATGCCGGAAACCATTTAAATCGCCAATCACGGCTTCAGCACCGGTCAGGTCGCATTTATTGCCAATCAGCATCAAACGTTTTGGCTCGATATGTTCAGCAAAATATTCTTGAGCAAGTTGCAGCGGATCTTCGCCCTGACTTAAGTCATAGACCAAGAGCAATAAATCGGCCTGTTCGATTTCTTTAATCGCGCGGCGAATCCCTTCTTTTTCCACGATATCGCCAGTTTCACGCAAGCCTGCGGTATCGGTGAGGGTAATCGGCAGACCATTTAAAGTAATCTTTTCATGCAGGACATCACGGGTGGTACCGGCAATATCGGTCACAATCGCGCGTTCAATCCCAGCCAATGCATTCAGCAGAGAGGATTTACCAGCATTCGGTTTACCCGCAATTACGACTTGCAATCCTTCACGTAACAACTGACCTTGACGTGCGGATTGCTGGACTTGAGTGACTGCACTGGATACGCCATCCAGCAGATTTAAAATCTTGCCATCGGCCAGAAAGTCGATTTCTTCTTCCGGAAAATCAATCGCGGCTTCCACATGCAGACGCAGATGAATCAGCTGCTCAAGGACTGCATTGACTTTGGTCGAGAAAGCGCCTTGCAAAGAACGCACCGCAGAACGTGCAGCCGCTTGCGAAGTTGCATCAATCAGGTCGGCAATTGCTTCAGCCTGCACCAGATCCAGCTTGCCATTTTCAAAGGCACGCATCGAGAATTCACCCGCTTTGGCTGCAGTGGCGCCCAGCTCGAGCAAACGGCCGAGCAGGACATTCTGAATTACCGGCCCGCCATGACCCTGCAGCTCGACCACATCTTCACCGGTAAATGAGTTTGGATTCGGAAAACAGATCACCAGTCCTTCATCCATGACTTCACCGGCTGCATCATAGAACTGGCGGAAACCGGCAAAACGCGCTTTAGGCAGCGCTTTTTGGGTCAGTTGCTGGGCAATCTCATAGGATTTTGGACCAGACAGGCGAATCACCCCAACGCCGCCACGTCCTGGTGGAGTTGCAATCGCAGCAATAGTTGTGGTTCGGTTGAGCATAAAATTCACCTGCAAAGACTCAAAAGTACAGCCAAAAAAAATCCGCCTAAGATTACCATCTTAAGCGGATTTATTCAGCTTATCCGTACAACTTAGTTGACTGGAGTGGCCTCATCACGTTTAGCACGCTCTTTGGCAACAGACTTGTTAATCAAAGTTTGTTGCAGAATCGTGATCAAGTTGTTGACGATCCAGTATAAAACCAAGCCTGCCGGGAAGAACAACAAGAATACCGTAAAGATAATCGGCATAAACTTGAAGACTTTCGCCTGCATTGGATCGGTCGGCTGCGGATTTAACGACTGTTGGATATACATCGTCAAGCCCATCAACAACGGCAGAATGAACCAAGGATCCATTGAAGACAAATCCTGAATCCACAGCATCCATGGCGCATGACGCAGTTCCACAGATTCCATCAATACCCAGTACAAGGCCAGGAAAATCGGCATTTGTAATAACAGTGGTAAACAGCCGGCAAGCGGATTGACCTGTTCACGTTTGTACAATGCCATCATTTCTTGAGAGAAGCGCATGCGATCTTCACCGAACTCTTCTTTCATGCGTTGCATTTCTGGCGCAATCACCCGCATTTTCGCCATAGAGCGATAGCTCTTCGACGACAATGGCCACAGGATCAGTTTCACCAAGATAGTCAACAGAATAATTGCCCAGCCCCAGTTACCTACCAGACCATGGAAGAACTCAAGACCGACAAATAACAATTTCGCGATTGGCCATAACCAGCCATAATCAACGGTCTGGTTTAAACCCGCAGCCAAATCTTTCAGTTCTGACTGGATTTTTGGACCTGAATAGAAAGTCGCATCAATTTCAGCCACTGTACCTGCAGGCACATTGAAGGTCGGTGAGGTAAAACCGATGATGTTCATGTTATCGGTTGATTTACGTGATTCAAGCTTGGCGCTATAAGCTTCGCCATTGCCTTGAGTCAACTTCAGCTGACCTGGAACCCATGCACTGACAAAGTAGTGCTGTACCATTGCCACCCAACCACCTGTCGCTTCAGTACTGACTTTTTCTTCAACAAAGTTGTCGAATTTAAGCTTGTTGTACTGCTCGTCCGGGGTACCCCATGCACCGCCCAGGAATGTTCCCAGCGTGAAGATCCCCTGATCAGATTTGCCTGGATCTTCCGAGTTATCGCGTTTGATCTGACCGAACATCTGACCTTGCCAGGTCTGGCCACTGCGGTTGACCACTTTGTGGTTCACTACGACCGGATATTCACCTTCAGTGAAATTGAAGGTCTTGATAATCTCGATCCCGTCAGCGGTTTTAAACACTAGCGGTACAGACAATACTTTCAGGTTTTCACCATCTTTGGATTTGACTGTTTTCGCATCTGCCAGGGTATAAGCAGTTTTTTCCAGCTCATACATTGGACGGCCGTTACGGCTGCTGTCCGGTCCATTCAGACCGATCAGGCCAGACTGGGCGACATAAGTACGTTTCGCATCGCTTTCCAGCATGACGAAAGGTTCATCGCTATCTTTGTTCTTGTCATGATTGAGTAATTCAATACGAACAATATCACCGCCCTTCGGATTGATCCAAAGATGATAAAGGTCAGTTTGTACTGAAATAAGCTGCTGACTTACAGGTGCTGTGGCATCCGTGGCTTGCTGTGCTGGCACATTTGCTTGTGGCAGATCAGAGGCAACTGTAGCCGTCTGACCATTTGGCAAATCTGCAGATACGTCATGTGAAACAACAGCAGTTTCCTGCTGCGGTTTTGTTTCAGCATTTCCATAATCTTTTTGCCACGCCAAAATGAGCAAATATGCGACAACAAACATGGCTCCGAGAATTGCAATCCTGGCCCATTGTTGCATATGTATTACCCCAAGTGGTGAGAGTGATTTTGGTTCAATAAACGATCACGAAAGGGTACAGCAACGTGAAGCGTTTGAGAATCTATTTGCTGAAATGAAATAAAACGAATCGCTTTTGAGGGAACAGGATCATATCCCCAGCCCCCCCACGGATGACAACGGCAAATACGTTTAGTAGCCAGCCACACTCCACGCCCAGCGCCATGCATCTGGACTGCTTCCAAGGAATATTGAGAACAAGTTGGAATATAACGACAGCGCGGTCCAAGAAGAGGACTAATCGCAATCTGATAGAAACGGATCAACCAATGCAGTAAACGTACCATTGGCCAACTCTACTTTTGTGGGGAGGGGGCTATTTTTGAATGCTTTTTGGCGAGACGGTTCAGTTTCTGCCAGGCAAATTGTAATTGCTGGTGCAATTCTGCATTAGGCACTGCTTCAACACCCATTTTCGGCATGATTACAATGTCTAAGTCATCTAATTGCTGTTGATGCAGGCGAAAACTTTCGCGAGCAAGTCGTTTTACTCGATTTCTTTCGTGTGCACGTCGCACTTTCTTCTTGGCAACAACTAAACCCAAACGGCTATTTGGCAGTTCGGAATGTTTTGCAAGAAATAAGAAATGGGGTTGATGCACTTTAAAAAGCGCACCATCAAAGACACCTTTATAATCGGCAGCACAGCGTAATCGCAACTCTGTGCCAAAACTATAAAGTTTTGTCATAACACCCAAAATCGTCTTAGCGTAACTGATTAAACAGTTAAGCTATGACGACCTTTTGCACGACGGCGAGCTAATACTTGACGACCAGCTTTAGTAGCCATACGAGCACGGAAACCATGAACACGCTTACGCTTTAATTCAGACGGTTGGAATGTACGTTTCATATTGAAACTCCAAAAAATGATCTTTCTATGAAGGTCCGCGATTTTAGTGCTCATTGCTTGAGCTGTCAATGCAAAAGCAGTTTTCTTTTCAAATAAGATCAAAAAAGATAAAGCCCCTGTTTTTTCGGAGAACTTAATAAAAAATAGTTCAATTCAAGTTAATCACAAATTAAGTTATTGTTATATAAATATATATAAGTTATAAACAACTCTATCAACAAAGTTATCCACATGTTATCCAGAGTTTAAATTTAACCTGTAGTTTTGAATTTAAATTTGAAGTTTTTTGAGTTATCCACAAAAACTAAGGATCTTATAAATAAATTCAAATTTATAAATTTAAATTTATTACTATTAGGGAGCGATTTTTCTATGGATAAGCCACTTTTTATTTAATTAAACATAAACTTATATTGTGGATAAAGCTGTTTCTATTAATTTTATACTTTGTGGATAACTTTATGATATATTTTATCCACAGCTTGCGGATAAACTTATCCACACTAGGTTTTAAATTTAAATTTATGCATGGTGATTTCTTTTTGCACAGTTTTTGTGGAAATTGCCATGACAGATGTGGATAACTTGGTTAGAATGGCGACCCGCTTTTGGTCGCGGTCATCTTTTTTGAATGAACAATGGAATGAATAGGGGATTCACATGCTTTGGACGGACTGCTTAAATCGCCTGCGACAAGAGCTCTCTGGAAATGTCTTTACAATGTGGATTCGCCCATTGGTTGCAGAAGAGCTGGAAGACAGCTTGCGTTTGTATGCGCCTAATCCTTACTGGACGCGTTACATTCAAGAACATCATCTGGAACTGATCACGATTCTGGCAGAGCAATTGTCTGAAGGACGGGTACGCAAGGTCGAAATTTTGGTCGATTCACGTCCAGGGGCAATTTTATCTGCCAGTGAGCAACCGGCGACCACGACAGCGGCATTGACCTCGACACCGATGCCGGTGCCGAAACCGAAGAAAGAAAAAGAAGACAGCGGCAAAAATAGCCGTAGACGTCAGTTGAATCCATTGTTTACCTTCTCGCTGTTTGTGGAAGGTCGATCTAACCAGATGGCGGCAGAAACCTGTCGCAAGGTGCTGACTCAGCTGGGTGCTTCACAGCACAACCCGTTATTTTTATATGGTCCGACCGGTCTGGGTAAAACCCACTTGATGCAGGCGGTCGGCAATGCACTGTTACAGGCCAAACCGAATGCACGTGTCATGTACATGACCGCAGAAAGTTTTGTACAGGACTTTGTCAGCTCGTTACAGCAGGGCAAAGTTGAAGAGTTTAAGAAAAATTGCCGTTCTCTGGATTTATTACTGGTTGATGATATTCACTTGTTGGCCGGTAAAGAAGCCAGCCTGGTCGAGTTTTTCTACACCTTTAACGCACTTCTGGATGAATCTAAGCAAATTATTTTGACTTCGGATCGTTATCCTAAAGAACTAACCGAACTGGATCCACGTCTGGTTTCACGTTTTTCCTGGGGGTTGTCGGTCGGGGTTGAACCACCAGATATTGAAACCCGAATTGAAATTCTGCTGAAAAAAGCCGAAAGCAATCAGGTTGATTTACCTCGTAACTGTGCGCTGTTTATTGCCCAGCAGGTCGTGGCTAACGTGCGTGAGCTGGAAGGTGCGCTGAATAAAGTGGTAGCGATTTCACGTTTTAAAGGCACACCAATTGATCTGGATGTAGTGCGTGAATCTTTAAAAGATGTGCTGGCGATTCGTGCCCGTACCATCAGTACCGAAAACATTCAGCGCGTGGTCAGTGAGTATTTCCGTATTCCACTGAAAGAACTGGTCGGTCCAAAACGCACCCGGATTTATGCCCGCCCACGTCAGCTGGCGATGGGTCTGGCACGTGAACTCACCGGCGACAGTTTTCCGGAAATTGGCATGGCTTTTGGCGGTCGTGATCACAGTACCGTGATGCATGCCTGCGAGAAAGTACAAAGCCTGCGTGAAGAAGATCCGATCTTTAACGAAGACTATAAAAACCTGCAGCGTCTGTTGCAAAGTTGACCTAAATCGCTCAAATTCTATTCTTGCTATGCGGCTGCTTTTGCCGCATAGTAAACCGTCAAAAAAATCACTTTTTCTATATTAATCTTCAGCTTTAGAGGAATGCACCGTGCGTTTAAAAATCGCGAAAGAAAGCTTACTGAATGTTCTCTCACATGTCGTAGGAGCGGTTGAACGTCGCCATACCTTGAATATCTTGTCTAACCTGAAAATTCAGGTGACTGCGCAAGCATTGACCGTGACCGGTTCCGATCTGGAAGTTGAACTGGTGGCGAGTACAGCACTGGCTGAAGGTGCATGTTTGCAGGAAGGCGAGACCACAGTTCCTGCACGTAAGCTGATTGATATCTGTAAGTCACTTCCTTCAGCAGCATTGGTGGATTTGCATATCACTGAAGATCAGCGCTGCATCCTTAAATCAGGCAACAGCCGTTTTGTACTGGGGACATTGCCTGCTGATGATTATCCATTGCTGAACACTGAAAACACCCAAGGCACGCAAGTAACGGTGACACAGCGTGAGCTAAAACGCCTGTTCGAAAAAACTGCTTTTGCCATGGCGGTTCAGGATGTACGTTTTTACCTGACCGGTACCTTGCTGGAAATTGATGCCAATCAGCTACGTGCTGTGACCACCGATGGCCACCGTCTGGCACTGTGTGAAACAGCGGCACAATCCACTGCAGCACAACCGATTCAGGCGATTGTGCCACGTAAGGCCGTTGCAGAATTACAGCGCCTGCTCAGCGTTGAAGATGAGCAATTATCTCTATTGATTGGTCGTGAACTGCTCAATGTGACCATCAAGATGCCAAGCCGTGACAAGGAACAGGCGGATATTACCGTGCGTTTCACCACCAAGCTGATTGATGGTAAGTTCCCGGATTATCGCCGTGTGATTCCACGTGGTGGCGACAAAGTGGTGATGATCGCACATGACGTGTTCAAGCAGTCTTTGCAACGTGTGGCGATTTTAAGTAATGAAAAGCTGCGTGGTGTGTTTCTAAACTTTAATGCCGATTCTTTGCAACTTCGCGCCAATAACCCGGAGCAGGATGAAGCGATTGAAGATCTGGCGATTCAATATGCTGATTCACCGCTAGAAATGTCATTTAATGCGCAGTATCTGATTGAAGTACTCGGTGTGCTTGATGGCGATGATGTGTCAATGACCATGACTGAAGCGAATCAGTCTGTCTTGGTACAAGACCCGGCGCATACGGATCAAACCTATGTCGTCATGCCGATGCGTGTTTAAGCCGCGGCTCTTGATATTTATATAAGACATGCATATTACGCGTTTACATATTGAGCGTGTGCGGAATTTAAAGACGGTTGCTCTCCAAGGATTGCAGCCGTTTAATGTTTTTTATGGCCAAAATGGTTCAGGTAAAACCTCGATTTTAGAGGCGATTCATTTACTGGCTGCTGGTCGTTCTTTCCGTACCCATATTCCCAAAAATTATATCCAGCATGGCGCACAGGATGCGATTGTGTTTGCACAATCTGCGACTGAAAAAATAGGCATGCAAAAAATGGCCAGCGGGGAACAGTTGATCAAGGTCAATGGCGATCTAGTGGCAACTCAGGGACAACTGGCCAAACTGTTACCCTTGCAACTGATTGATCCACAAAGTACCGATATCATCGATCATGGGGCTAAACCACGACGTCAATTGCTCGACTGGTTGATGTTCCACGTGGAACCAAAGTTTTATCATGCCTGGCAATATTATTCTCGTGCGCTGAAACAGCGAAACAGTCTGCTCAAAAGCAAACGGTTTCTGAGTCTGTCTGATCTGGAACCGTGGAACCAGATGCTGAGTGAATATGGTGAAATCCTGCACTCACAACGTGTCGGCATCGTGGAACAATGGAAGCCATTTTTTGAAGATGACCTGAAACAGTTATTACCTGACTTGCAAGTCAGTCTGGAATACAGTTCGGGTTTTCACAGTGAAACCGGCCTGCTAAATGACCTGACCAACCAGCATGAAAAAGACTGTGAGCGACGTTATACCGAATATGGCCCACATCGCGCAGATTTGCGTTTAAAGACCCCGATGGGTGATGCCGATGTGATCCTGTCGCGCGGACAGAAAAAGCTGCTAATGATCGCACTAAAACTGTCGCAAATCGCAATGCTACATTCTTGTAATAAGGAAACTGTGGTATTATTAGATGATGTGACAGCAGAATTAGATTTAACCGCACAACAACGTTTAATTGAGCGATTGAGCCAACTTGGTAGTCAAGTTTTTATTACCACCTTAGACCATGAATCAGTACAAAAGCACTTACATGATTTGTCTATCTCATATCAGTTATTCAGTGTTGAAAACGGTACAGTTCAAGTTGTGCAATAATATTTTTTGAGTTTTACCCATCTTTGGATAGACCTATTTTTCACTAGGGAGAAACCATGAGTTCAGAAGATCAAGCTGCTTCTCAAACAGAACAAACCATTGAAAAGGCTTATGATTCCTCTAGCATCAAGGTATTACGTGGTTTAGACGCAGTCCGTAAGCGTCCGGGCATGTACATTGGTGATACAGACGATGGTACAGGCCTGCACCACATGGTGTTTGAAGTAGTCGACAACTCGATTGATGAAGCCTTGGCAGGCCACTGTGATGAAATTATAGTGACGATCCATGAAGATGAATCGGTTTCAGTTTCTGATAATGGTCGTGGTATTCCGACCGACATTCACCCTGAAGAAGGTGTGTCTGCAGCAGAGGTGATTTTAACCATTCTGCATGCCGGTGGTAAGTTCGACGACAACAGTTATAAAGTGTCTGGCGGTCTGCATGGTGTCGGTGTTTCCGTAGTCAACGCACTGTCTGAAAAACTCGAATTGACCATTCACCGTGCCGGTAAAATTCATGAACAAGAATACCGTCATGGCGATTCTCAATATCCATTAAAAGTAGTGGGCGATACCGATAAAACCGGTACTCGTGTCCGTTTCTGGCCAAGTGCCGAGACTTTTAGTCAGACCATTTTTAATGTTGATATTTTGGCGCGTCGTTTGCGTGAACTGTCGTTCCTGAACGCAGGTGTGCGTATTGTGCTGCGTGACGAACGCATTAATGCCGAGCATGTCTTTGATTATGAAGGTGGTCTGTCTGAGTTCGTTAAATATATTAACGAAGGCAAAACTCACCTGAATGATATTTTCCATTTCACTGCTGCACAGGCCGATAACGGTATTACGGTAGAAGTCGCATTGCAGTGGAATGATTCTTATCAGGAAAATGTACGTTGCTTTACCAACAACATCCCGCAAAAGGATGGTGGTACGCATTTGGCCGGTTTCCGTGCTGCGTTGACCCGTGGTTTAAACAACTACATGGACAGCGAAAATATCCTGAAAAAGGAAAAAGTTGCGGTATCGGGTGATGATGCGCGTGAAGGCCTGACTGCCATCGTGTCAGTCAAAGTACCTGATCCAAAATTCTCTTCACAGACCAAAGAAAAACTGGTGTCGAGTGAAGTGAAAACGGCTGTTGAACAGGCCATGAACAAGGCATTTTCTGAATATTTATTGGAAAATCCACAAGCAGCCAAAGCGATTGCTGGCAAGATCATTGATGCAGCACGTGCGCGTGATGCAGCGCGTAAAGCACGCGAAATGACACGTCGTAAGAGTGCGCTGGATATTGCCGGTCTTCCAGGTAAACTGGCCGATTGTCAGGAAAAAGATCCAGCTTTGTCTGAACTGTACCTGGTCGAGGGTGATTCTGCAGGTGGTTCAGCCAAGCAAGGTCGTAACCGTAAAATGCAGGCGATTTTACCGCTGAAAGGTAAGATCCTGAACGTGGAACGTGCCCGTTTTGACCGCATGATTTCCTCTGCTGAAGTCGGTACGCTGATTACCGCACTCGGCTGTGGTATTGGTCGTGAGGAATATAATCCGGACAAACTGCGTTATCATAAAATCATCATCATGACCGATGCTGACGTCGATGGTTCACACATCCGTACGCTGCTGTTGACCTTCTTCTTCCGTCAAATGCCAGAACTTGTGGAACGTGGTCATATCTATATTGCCCAGCCACCACTGTACAAGCTGAAAAAAGGCAAGCAGGAACAGTACATCAAGGACAATGATGCACTGGAAACTTACCTAATTTCGAATGCGATTGATGAGCTGGAACTGCATATCAGTGCAGAAGCGCCTGCGATTCGTGGTGAAGCACTGGCGAATGTGATTGCTGATTATCAGACTTCCCAGAAGAGCTTGGCACGTTTGACCCAGCGTTATCCTGCGAGTCTGCTTGATGCACTACTTTCACTGGAAGGTTTTAAGCTGGATCAGCTGGAAGACAAAACCTATGTGGAAACATGGGGTGAGAATCTGCGTGCAGCGATTGAAGCCATTCAGCCAACATTACGTCCAGAATTAACCCTGGAGCGTTTTGAAAAAGAACTGGCAGATGGTCAAAAAACTGCAAGCTGGTTGCCACGTATCACGATCTATGTACATAACTTGCCACATAGCTACCTGTTAGACTCAGTACTGTTAGGTTCAAGTGAATATGCACGTTTATTAAAGAATTCAAAGAGCTGGTTTAGTCTGCTTGAAGAGGGTGCATATTTGCAAAAAGGCGATCGCAAGATTCAGGTCAGCAATTTCCATCAGGTTTGGCAACATATCTTGCAGGACTCACGTCGTGGCATGATGATCCAGCGCTATAAAGGTCTGGGCGAGATGAATGCGGAACAGTTATGGGAAACCACCATGGATCCAGACAACCGTAACATGCTGCAAGTGACAGTTACTGATGCGATTGAAGCGGATCGTATGTTCTCTTGCTTGATGGGCGATGACGTAGAACCACGTCGTGCTTTCATTGAAGAAAATGCCTTGAATGCAGATATTGATGCATAACCCTTCAGGATAAAATCAGATATAAAAAAGCGCCTTTCGAGGCGCTTTTTTTAGACCAATTTTTTTACTCATATCCTGTGAGCTAGGCAAAATAAAGTAATTTTGGACCGATTTTTAGATATGGAACGGGTTCATTTAGGTTTTAAAAAGCCAAGTTGAGTAAGCCAAATCGACTCTAAGAAAGGGTTTATGTATAGAGATTACCAACTCGGGAGAATACCTGAAATCTGGAGTGAATCTATCGTTATAAAAATGATCTGCATCAGAACTTCTAAAATAATTTTTGAATAGGAAAGTGAGGTAGAAAGACGTTCTTTATACGATGAGAAGTTTGCATGCAGTTCACGACACTAGGTGAAAACTGGATCAGTCAAAGTGGTATTTAAAGATGCGTGTAATAAAAACAGATCGAATACTTTAGGTGGATTCGACTAAAAAATAATAAATCGCCTATTCAGAAGATCCAATATCTCAAAAATAAATAAAAAGCTGCTAAAACTAAATTTTAAATTTTCAATAGCTTATAAGAAACTTGGTCTAATACGCTAAATAATACGTGAATAATATTGCTTCAAGCATCTAGAAAGCCTGATCAGAGATGTGGATAACTCTAAAGTTATCCATAATTTTTATGTGAATAAGATAGTATTTTTCCGCAAGCTTTAATCCACGTATTAATTCTTTATTTTAAATTCAAATTTGAAATCGATTATCTTGTGGATAAGTGTTTTTAAATTTAAAATAGCATTTTAAATTTAAAGCTAGATTTGGCGATATATTGCTAGTATGACCAGACTATTCCTTGGATTGGCTTTAAAATAGAAAATTATTATAAATTAAATACTTGTAAATATAGTGTAGTTTCTCTAATCATTACCGTGGAACATATTGTTAACTAAAAACTCAAGATGTAGCTAAACTACATAATTGATTTAATAATCAAGTGAACTTTCATTTTTATTTAAAATCATACTTTTATCGATTTTTGCTTAACTTTTTTATTTCTCATTTTTGAGTTATTTCTTGATTTCATTATTGAAAATCGGGCATTTCTTTTATTACTCGATAGAAAAGAGGGAGGGAGTCGCTGAAATGATATTGATTAGGAACAAGAAAAAGAGGATTGATAAAATGACGATGAAAAATAAAAAAGCGCCTGACGGCGCTTTTTTTTAATCATATTTATGGTGTTAGAATGACTTTACGACAGTCTTCTTCCTTTTTATCAAAAATACGGTAACCTTCCGCAGCATCTTCCAGTTTCATGCGATGGGTAATAATCAGATCTGGAGACAGATCTCCATTTTCAATATGTTCTAGCAACTGCGGCAAGTAATTATGCACATGGGTTTGTCCCATTTTAAAGGTCAAACCTTTGTCAAAGGCATCACCAAACAGGAAGCCATGAATTGGACCGGCATAAACTCCAGGTACACTCACCACACCGCCGCGACGGACCGCTGCAATACATTGTCTTAGCGCTGAACCACTCGAACCTTCTAATTTCAGATTGGTCATTACGGTTTCCAGCATGCTACCTTTGGCTTCAAAACCGACCGCATCAATGACGGCATCGACTCCACGATAACCCGTGGTATTTTGAATGATAAATTCAGCGGCATCGACTTCATCAAAATTGACGGGAATTACCCCATAGGTTTGATGCGCGAAACGCAAACGGTAAGGGTGGTGATCGACCATAAATATCTGCTCGGCACCGAGCATCCGCGCGCAGGCAGCAGCCAGCAGACCGACCGGGCCAGCACCATAAATCGCCACACTGGAACCTCGACCGACTTGGGCATTATTCACTGCTTGCCACGCAGTTGGCAGAATATCGGTCAGGAATAATACTTTTTCATCAGGCAGGGAACCCGGCACCTTAAATGGTCCGACATTGCCTTTGGGGATCCGTACATATTCAGCCTGACCACCCGGTATACCCCCATACAGATGGCTAAAGCCAAATAAAGCTGCCCCTGGTGGGATCTGTTTTTTGTTGAGAATTGCACCACGACCGGTATTGGTATTTTCACAGGCAGCCATGAGTTCATGTTCACAGAAAAAACAGTGACCGCATGCAATCACAAAGGGAATAATCACCCGGTCACCTTTTTTGACTTCGGTTACTTCTGGGCCGACTTCTTCTACAATTCCCATAAATTCATGGCCGAAAATATCACCGTCTTCAGTGGCCGGGATTTTTCCCCGGTATAAATGCAGATCTGAGCCACAGATGGCGGTGGCTGTCACCCGTAAAATAACGTCATCTGGTTCCTGAATCACTGGATCTGGAACGGATTCAACTCGTACATCCCGAGCACCATGATAGGTAAGAGCACGCATGCGGATTTCCTCTCTCTAGTTCAACATTAAACAGACTCGTAGCAAGGCTGCCAAAAATTAAAAAACACTTGTATTAGAGCCTTAGGATGAAACAGTGCGCTGTAAATTAATGTATGAAATAAGGCATCCAACTGTTTAAAAAATAAACTTATATAGGATTTACGTAATTTGTGACCTTATGTATCGAATGATTAGAAAAGAATCGAATTAAAGAAGCATCTAGACATAAATGAAAAAATACAGAGGTGAAAAGGTAAGAGAAAACATTAAAAATAGTGAATAAAAAAGAGATGAACAACGTTAGTCATTCATCTCTTATCTTGAATCTTAGTGGAAGAGTTTTAGAAAGACTGTTCCAGACTTTCCAGTTCCATCATCAGTTCCAGCATCTGTTCTTCGGCTGTTTCCAGTTTGGCTTTGAGCTCAGTTTGCTCATTCATCAGTTTCAGCAAATCATTTTTACGTGATGCTTCGTATAAAGCACTGTCACCCAGCAAGCTTTCAATTTCAGCCAGTCGTGGCTGCAGTTTGGCCATCTGTGCTTCGCATTTTTCAATATTCTTGCGAATTGGACGACTTAGTTCCCGCTGGCGAGCAGCTTCTTTACGTTGTGCTTCCTTGTCCAGTTTGGAAATGGTGGGTTTGACTTCAACTTGGGATTTCACCGGTTCTGCTGGCTTCTGTCCATTTTTGATCATTTCAATACGGGCCTGACGTAACCAGTCAGCATAGGCAGTAAGATCACCATCAAACTCACGGCATTGACCATTATGTACCAGTAGTAGTTCATCACAGACGCTGGCGATGAGCTGACGTTCATGCGAAACCAGAACCACCGCACCCTGGAAATCTTGCAAAGCCATAGTCAGTGCATGACGCATATCTAAGTCTAAATGGTTGGTCGGCTCATCCAGAATCAGTACATTCGGACGCTGCCAAACAATCAGTGCTAGGGCCAAACGTGCACGTTCACCGCCTGAGAAGCTTTCGCTTGGCGTATCCATACGTTCGCCACTAAAACCGAAACTACCCAAGAAGGAGCGTAGACTGGCTTCACTGATTTTTTTATCTGCGATACGTGCCAGCTGTAACATTGGGCTGGCATTACCATCCAGTGCATCCATTTGATGCTGGGCAAAATAACCAATATTCAGTAATTCTGAATCTTTCCGCAGACCCTGAATCAGTTTTAGGTCACCGACCAGCGATTTAATCAGCGTGGATTTACCGGCACCATTCATCCCAAGCAAACCGATCCGGCTGTTTGGTGTGATCTGTAAATTTACATTGGTGACAATCAGCTTGTCGCCATAACCAATATCGGCATGTTCCAGTTGCAATAACGGCGAACTCATTTTGGTCGGTTCACGGAAACTGAAAGTAAATGGCGTATCGACATGCGCAGCAGACAGTTCCTGCATACGTTCCAGTTGCTTGATCCGGCTTTGGGCCTGTTTGGCTTTGGTCGCTTGCGCTTTAAAACGGTCAATATATTTTTGCAGATGTGCGCGGGTTTCCAGCTGCTTTTCATACGCCTGTTGCTGCTGTGCCAGACGTTCACTACGGGTACGCTCGAAAGTCGAGTAGTTGCCGGTATATAAAATCAGTTCCTGATTTTCGATATGTAAAATGTGATCGGTAATCGCATCGAGGAAATCCCGGTCATGCGAAATCAGCACCAGCGTACCTTCATAAGCCTTGAGCCAGTCTTCTAGCCAGAGAATCGCATCCAGGTCCAGATGGTTGGTCGGTTCATCGAGGAGTAGTAAATCTGAACGGCTCATCAAGGTACGCGCCAGATTCAGACGCATACGCCAGCCACCGGAAAAACTTGAAACATCCAGCTGTGATTGATGTTCAAAGAAGCCCAGACCCGCCATCAGCTGCGAGGCTTTGGCAGGAGCCGAATAACCTGAAATTTCATCAAAACGGCCATATAAATGTGCCAGTTCTGCATCATCCAGTTGATCCGGCTGATCGAGTTTTTGCTGAATATCCCAGTATTCTTCATCGCCCGACAATACGAAATCAATGGCTTTCATATTCAGTGCTTTGATTTCCTGAGCCATATGCGCCACGGTCCATACCGCAGGTCGGGTCAGCGAACCGGTGTCCGATTCCATGCCGCCGAGCAAGGCTGAAAACAGGGTTGATTTTCCAGCACCATTGACACCGGTTAGGCCAATTTTCCATCCTGGGTGTAACTGCATCGACGCTTTTTGAAATAAAACACGTCCACCGCGACGTATAGATAACTGGTCTAACTGAATCATTGAGAAATCAAAGCTAAGAAATAAGTTGCGCCTATTCTAAAGGAAAGCCCTGTGAAAATGAAAAATCTTACCGGTTTTGCTGAAATGAGTGAGTTTTTCACCTCTGTCAATTGATCTGGGATAGACGCACTAGTTGAGTAAAAGCTCTATTTTATGCATGAACAGTGGTTTATAGTTCAGGCTGATCGAGCAAAAAATACCATAGAGTCAAATAAAAATGAAAAAGGGATGTTTAATTTTGTCGGCACTGGGTCTTTTGGTGTCGACTTCGACTCAAGCTAGAGTGAATGTCTGTGTTTTTGATTTGCTGGGGAAATCTGGTGAGTCTTACAAGCTGCTGGAGGAATGGGCGCTGGCAGCAAAAGGCTGGGGTGCCGAAACTCAGTTAAGCGCCTATCAGGATGAAGCCAAGGTCGATCAGGACGTCAAAGCCGGAAAATGTGATGCCTTCTATATGACCTCAATGCGTGCCCGGGCTTATAACAAATTTGCTGGATCGATTGATGCAATTGGCGGCGTGCCGAATAATGACATTGCCATGAAAGCCATCAGCTATGTACTGGATAAACGCAATAGCAAACGCCTGATCACCCAGATTGGCAAAGAAAAATTCGAAGTGGCGGGTATTGGTCAGATTGGCCCAGCCTATATTTTTGTTCGTGATCGTACTCTAAATAAACTGGAACAGGTCAAAGACAAGAAATTTGCCGTGCTGCATTATGACTATGCGCAAAAAATCATGGTCGACCGGATTGAAGCAGTACCGGTCATGTCGGAAATTTCCAATTTTATTCGCAAGTTTAATCAGGGCGAAGTGGATATTGTCGCTGCACCGGCTTATGCATTTAAACCGCTGGAATTACAGAAAGGACTAGGCCGTCAAGGCGCAATGATTAATTTTCCGGTGATTAATGTCACTGCTGATCTGATTATTCGTCAGGAAAAGTTTCCGGCAAGCTTTGCCGCACAATCCCGAAACTGGTTTGTGAAACAGTTACCGCGCAGCTTTGCCATGGTCAAGCGCATGGAAGCTGAGATTCCAAGCAAATATATTCTGAATCTAAGCCGTGAAGATCGTTTGGCCTACCAAAAGATTCTGCGTGATGGGCGGATCGATTTAACCAAACAGGGGATTTATGATCAGGGCATGATGAACGTATTGAAACGCGCGCGTTGTACGGTAGAAAGAACCAATTTTGAATGTTCGATTGGTGGCGAATAAATCTGAAATCATGTATATCTTTGTAACTATATCTGGGTAAATGTAATTATAAGAAAGCAGTTTTAAATATTAAGATATTGATATTTAAATATATATTTAAAAATAACTTAGGCAACTATTGCTGATTTATCTTTATAGGCCAAAATGCCGGTTTTAAATGGAGTAAATGCTCTATTTTTTTTAATTAAACTTGCTTAATATTTGTCCCGTGTACGGACACTCAGCGAATAACAAGATTTCAAAGGATAACTACAATGAAAAAAACACTCTTATCATTGGCTGCATTCTCTGCATTTGGTTTTGCAAGTGCGGCGCATGCAGAAAAAGTCGATATCTGTGTGTTTGACTTACTGGGTAAATCCGGTGAGTCTTTCCAGATGGCGCAAGAATGGGCACTGGCTGCAAAAGGCTGGGGCGCAGAAATCAATCTGATTGCCCGTCAGGATGAAGCGGTTGCCGACAATGACTTCAAGGCCGGTAAATGTGATGGTGTATTTATGACAGCCATGCGTGCCCGTCAATACAATAAATTTGCCGGTTCTATTGATGCACTGGGCGGTGCACCAAGTAATGCCATTGCCCAGCGTGCGATCAGTTTTGCTCTGGACAAACGTAATGCAGCGAAAATGGTCAGTAATATGGGCGGCAAAAAATACGAAATTGCCGGTATTTCACCGTTGGGTTCAGCATTTATTTTTGTTCGTGACAAGAATATCAATTCGATTGAAAAAGCCGCAGGGAAGAAATTCGCCGTACTCGGCTATGACGATGCCCAGAAAATCATGGTACAGCGCGTCGGTGCGCAGGCAGTGATCTCCGATGTTTCTAACTTTGTCGCCAAATTTAACAATGGTCAGGTGGATATGGTCGGTGCACCTGCTTATGCCTACAAGCCATTAGAAATCTATAAAGGTCTGGGTAATAACGGCGCAATGTTTAATTTCCCGGTACTGCATGTCACCTCTGATTTTGTGATTCGTCCGGAAAAATTCCCCGCAGGTTTTGGACAGAAATCGCGTGACTGGTTTATCAAAAACCTGCCAAAGAGCATGGGGATGATCAGCCGTCTGGAAGCGGGTATTCCGTCGAAATATAAAATGAATCTGAGCGCTGAAGATAAAACCAAGTATCAGAAAATGTTACGTGATGGCCGGATGGATATGACCAAACGCGGAATCTATGATGCCAGCATGATGTCGGTCTTAAAACGTGCACGCTGTTCTGTCGATAAGGCCAACTTTGAATGTTCAATTGCTGGCGAATAATCTGATTTTTAAAGAAAAAAGCTTAGATTGATCTAGGCTTTTTTTATGGCTGAACCAGGTCAGATCTGCCATTGTGCAGCGAATAAAATAGCTTAAGCTTGAGCTAAATATTAAATTCGCATGTTTTATATAAAAAACAATCACATGTGACTAAAACTGCAATAACAAAAACAAGCGATAAGGAAATGAGGATGATGCATAGAGGATGGAAAGCACTGGCATTGGCTACGGCGACACTGGCTGTTTCAGGTCTGGCGCAAGCTAAACAGGTAATTTGCGTATTTGATCTGGTTGGTAAAAACGGTGATGTCTATAGTGTGATGAAAGACTATCAGTTGGCGGCCAAAAATTGGGGTGCAGATGTCGAACTGCGGGTGAATACCAATGAAGCGGTGGTTGCAGAAGATTTTAAAGCTGGAAAATGTGACGGCATTAGTGTGACCGGGATGCGTGGCCGTCAGTTCAATAATTTTACCGGTTCACTCGATGCTATTGGCGCGATTCCAGATCTGAATCTGGCAGTTAAAGTCATGCAGGGACTGGCCAGTCCGACCTTTGCCAAACATATGCTGCAAGGTAAATATGAGGTAGTCGGTGTCATTCCTGTGGGTGATGCTTTCCTGCTGGTGAACGACCGCAGTATTAATACCGTTGCTAAAGCCGCTGGTAAAAAAATTGCCGTACTTGATTATGATGAAGCACAAAAAATCATGGTACAGCAGGTCGGCGCACAGGCGGTGAGTGCCGATGTCACCAATTTTGGTGCCAAGTTTAACAATGGCCAGGTGGATATTATTGGTGCACCAGCAGCAGTATTTAAACCGCTGGAATTACATAAAGGTTTGGGTAACAAAGGCGCGATTGTGAATTATCCGGTGTTGCAGGTCACAGGCAATATCATTATCCGTCCAGATAAATTTCCGGCAGGTTACGGACAAAAATCACGTGAATGGGTGAGAAGTCAGTTACCGCGTGCCTTTGGTATTTTGGGGAAAATGAAAGCGGACATTCCAGCAAAATACTGGATGGATATTCCTGCTGCAGACAAACCGGGTTACCAGAAAATGATGCGGGATTCCCGAATTGACCTGACTAAACGCGGTGTTTATGACAAACGTATGATGAAATTGTTATGGCAATTCCGCTGCAAACAGAACCCGAAAAACTTTGAATGTGCCTTACAGGATGAGAACTACAAATAATCCTGATAAAATTACTCTGATTTGACTTTTAATCTGTAGAGACTGACCATATATTGAGTGTGCTATACTTAAATATGGTCTTTTCTTTTTAAAGACATTCCATTCAACAGAGGAATCCGCCATGAATGCCCAAGCGCTTGTGCTCACCGACAATGCCGCAAATAAAGTACGCCAGTTGCGTGACAGTGAAGGTAACCAAGACTTAATGCTCCGTGTCTATGTGACCGGTGGCGGCTGTTCAGGTTTCTCTTATGGCTTTAATTTTGCAGAAAGCCAGAATGAAGATGATGCAGAATTTGCCAATGGCGATGTTAAAGTCCTGGTCGATTCATTGAGTTATCAATATCTGGTCGGTTCGGTGGTAGATTATTTAGAAGGTCTGGAAGGTTCACGTTTTGTGGTACAAAACCCGAATGCGACCACGACCTGTGGTTGTGGATCTTCATTCTCGATCTAAATCCATGCACAAAAAAAAGTCCTCTCAATGAGGACTTTTTTATATCTGGAAGAACGTTTAGCTATCCAGTTTTACCGCTTCAAGCAGGTCAAAGATCACGGTAGTGACATCCTGACTCAACTCGCGGTTATTGAAAATTTCATAGGCGCTAATGGTAATATCGGTATCGCTTGGCAACAGACGCTGTTCTTCTTCGATCAGGTCATTGATCGGTAATAAGGTCTGTTTGATTTCCAGATGCAGAATATCTTTATATTCCAGATTTTCATCGTCGAGTTCAATCAGTTGTTCATTGAAATAAGGCAGCAAAATCGAATGAAGATAGGGTTGCATGTCCTTGATATCAAAGATTTCGATATCACGGGTTTCATCAATCGTACTAATGTGGTCATTTACTTCAATTAAAATATGGTAGTAACTCACACGAATCTCCAAAGATGGCCTGAACAATGTAGCCAATCACAATAACATGAAATCAGAATAGAGTGTTTTTTATAATACTTATACACTTAAATTAATTAGGGAATTCAAGCTGATCACTTAACGGTTATAAAGCAAGGTCTTGTCTGCAGGTCGCAGCTGGAAGTGTTGCAGATTCTGTTTACCCAGCACCGGATACATCAGTGCTTCCGGGTCATTATGGTGATACAGCCCCAAGGCATGTCCGAGTTCATGTGCCAGAGTCAGACGGAGATCATCTTCTGCATCAAACTGATAGACATGAATTTGATCACCCATAAACACGCCTTTATGAAATTCGCGGGCAGGGAAACGCTGTTGGGCTTGAATGATATTCTGCTGATGGTTTTGCAGACCATGTTGATGCATGGAAACATTCATATTAAAGGAACTTTGCTGTTCCTGAAGGTACTGAAGTTCCCGTTGAAAACTTTCCGATTTGCGCTGTAAAGCCAAAACCTCATATTCAATCTGCTCATGTTCATAAGCAGATAAATTTGGCTGACGGCGTCGTTGCTGTAAGGCCTGAAATTCACTATTCATCTGATCTCTTTGCTGGATCAGGCGTTGCTGCTGACTTTCCAGATGCTGATGGGATGCTTCCAGATTTTTGACCTGACGTTGATACTTGGCGTCATCTGCCAGCAACTGTTTTTCGACTTTCTTCAAGGCATCATAGTCTTGCTGGCGTTGATCATAGATCAGGTGAATACTCAGCCTGGCATTTTCATCATAGACCATCAAATCATCACGATTGCTTCCCTGATGCCAGATTTCGATCGCTTCCTTGCTCAGTTGAATGACCTGATCTTTACTTAGTCCAAAGCCTGAATCGACCTGATCAATCCGGAAACGTAAGCGGGTATCGAAAGGATGAGTCAAACGATCAGCCAGCGAGTTATAGCGCAGTTGAGGATGGGTTTTGGTCTGCATATGCAGATAGGCAGACATGATCAATCCAACTACGAGCAGACAGAGCAGAAGACGCATATTTTTTATTTAAATGTCTATTTTTTAAAAATATAGCTTAATTTTAATGCCTTTCCCATGCTTTATTTGCGTCATCCTTCTGCTTTTGGATAAAGCCCTAATTCGGCCAAAGCCTGCTGCAAAATTTCAAGGCGGATCGCCGGATCCATACCATTTCGCATCTGCATATTCAGTGAAAATGCCACGATCTCGGCTTGCGGTGTTTTAACCCAGCCGGTGAGCCAGCCGACTTGCGGTTCCACATCCATGCCCCAACCGGATTTGACATATAGTCGATAAGCTTTCCGCTCCTGTAGCAGTAACATGGCTTTGACTTGCTGCTGGACTTGAGGATCAAAGGCAAGTTGCTCTCGGGCTAGAGCAGAAACAAATTCGACTTCCTGTTTTGGAGTAACTTTCAAAGGGCCTACCAACCAGAAGTTATCGACCTGTTGACCAATCTGCTGATTACCAAATTGGATGCGTTGTACTTCCTGTTGCATTAATTCCAGACCAATACGACGCGCCAGTTCTTGATAGACCGGTACCGCAGAAGCTTGCATGGCTTGGCCGAGAGTCATGTCTTTTTCCCAGGCGGTAAAGCTGCGTTTCTTGCCATCCCATTTAAAAATTTCATTGGTTGTGGCTTTGCCATGTTGCAGGCCAATCAGAGCATTGAGCATTTTAAAAGTAGAGGCGGGAACATATTCGGTATTTGCACGATTTAAATCATTGCCATAGACCTGTACTTGTTGATCACGCTGAATCACTAAAACACCAGAGCTTTGCGCCTGATCAAATAAGCTGGCAATCGCTTGAGTCGAAGTGCTTTGAGATGGGAGAGATGAAACGGGTAGGCTACATGCTGTCAGGCCCAAGCAACTAAGTAAAGGCAGCAAAATCAAAATTTTCATCGGTTCAGGGTATTTTAATGTTTGATTTAACTTAAACAGCTTTTCCTGAAAATACGATCAAATTTTGGTAATTTTTATTTTATTCCTTCAAGTCGAAACATAAAAAAACCGCGCGAAAGCGCGGTTTTTTCAGTTAAAGCGACAAATTATTTTTTGTCATCTTTTACTTCAGTGAACTCAGCATCTACAACGCCGTCGTCCGCTTTTTGAGATTGACCTTCGCCGCCTTGGAATGCATTAGGGTCAAAACCTTGCGCACCGCCTTGGCCTTGCGCTGTTTCATATGCACGTTGTGTAATTGGCATGATGATGTTTTGCAGCGCTTCAGTTTTCGCTTTGATTTCTTCAACGTCATTTTCTTTAGTTGCAGCTTCAAGCTCAGAAACCGCAGTTTCGATTGCAGTTTTTTCGTCTGCAGTCACTTGTTCACCAAGATCTTTCACTGCTTTTTGTGAAGAAGCAACTAAAGCATCCGCTTCGTTGCGTGCTTTTGCAAGCTCTTCAAATTTACGGTCTTCTTCAGCATTCGCTTCAGCATCTTTGATCATTGCTTCGATTTCAGCATCAGACAAACCTGAGTTTGCTTTAATCTGGATCGATTGCTCTTTACCAGTGCTCTTGTCTTTCGCAGATACTTTCAAGATACCATCAGCATTGATGTCGAAAGATACTTCAATTTGTGGCACACCACGTGGCGCAGGTGGGATGTCGCCTAACTGGAAGTTACCCAACAATTTGTTTTGCTGCGCCATTTTACGTTCACCTTGGTAAACTGAAATGTCTACAGCAGGCTGGTTGTCCGCAGCAGTTGAGAACACTTGAGATTTCTTTGCAGGAATCGTGGTGTTTTTCTCGATGATTGCAGTCAACACGCCGCCCATAGTTTCAATACCAAGTGTCAACGGAGTTACGTCAAGTAGAAGTACGTCAGTTTTGTCACCTGAAAGTACCGCACCTTGAATCGCAGCACCCATGGCTACTGCTTCGTCAGGGTTTACGTCTTTACGTGGCTCTTTACCGAAGAATTCTTGAACCTTCTGTTGAACCATTGGCATACGAGACTGACCGCCCACCAAGATTACGTCAGAGATGTCAGAAGTCGAAAGACCCGCATCTTTAAGCGCAATACGGCAAGGTTCAATGGTACGCGCAACCAGGTCAGCAACCAGACCTTCAAGTTTTGCACGTGTTACGTTGATCACTAAGTGTTTAGGACCAGTCGCATCAGCAGTGATGTATGGAAGGTTGATTTCAGTTGCATTTGAAGAAGAAAGCTCGATTTTCGCTTTCTCCGCAGCTTCTTTTAAACGCTGTAACGCCAGTGGATCTTGTTTCAGGTTAAAGTTTTGTTCTTTCTTGAACTCTTCAACCAGGAACTCGATTAACGCGTTATCGAAGTCTTCACCACCTAGGAATGTATCACCGTTAGTCGACAATACTTCAATTTGCTGGTCGCCATCAAGGTCCGCAATTTCAATGATTGAAACGTCGAAAGTACCACCACCCAAGTCATAAACCGCGATTTTACGATCGCCTTCTTTCTTGTCCATACCAAACGCAAGTGCCGCAGCAGTTGGCTCGTTGATGATACGTTTAACTTCTAAACCTGCAATTTTACCTGCATCTTTAGTTGCTTGACGCTGTGCATCGTTGAAGTAAGCAGGAACAGTAATAACAGCTTCAGTTACGGTTTCGCCCAGGTAATCTTCAGCAGTTTTCTTCATCTTTTTCAAGATTTCAGCAGAAACCTGTTGTGGCGCCAATTTTTTGTCGTTGACATCAACCCAAGCATCACCGTTGTCAGCTTTGATGATTTTGTAAGGAACCAGACCGATATCTTTTTGTACCGCTTGGTCTTCATAACGACGACCGATCAAACGTTTGATCGCGAACAATGTATTTTTCGGATTCGTTACTGCTTGACGCTTTGCAGATTGACCTACCAGAATTTCGCCATCTTTATAGGCAATAATAGATGGAGTGGTACGCGCGCCTTCAGCGTTTTCGATTACTTTAACTTTGTCGCCTTCAAGTACTGCAACACATGAGTTTGTAGTACCTAAGTCAATACCAATGATTTTAGCCATTTGGATGTTTCCTCTAAAATTTTTTTGTGATTTACACTTGTTATCCGATATGAGAGCCGTTCGATTTTTTTCAAGTAAAATTTTTGAAAAATTTCACAAACTCCCGAATTTATTTGGCTTAAGCGCCGACCATCACCATGGCAGGACGCAATAAGCGACTGTTAAGCGTGTAGCCTTTTTGCAAAACAGTCCCAATTTCATTTGCTTTGGCATTTGGATCAATCCCGACTGCCTGATGCAGGTCAGCATTGAAACCGTTGTTGGTATCCACTGCCACAACCCCAAATTTCTCCAAGGTATGCAATAAAGATTTAAGGGTCAGTTCAACACCTTCACGCAATGGTGTTTGCTCTTCACCTGCAGCCACAATGGCACGTTCCAGATTGTCGACTGTTTCTAGAAGCTCTTTAGAGAACTTTTCCAGAACTGTATCTTTATGCTTTTCAGATTCACGCTGAATACGTTCAACACTCTTTTGTGCTTCATAAACTGCATTGGCGGTACGGGCTTTTTCTAACTTTAAATCACCTTCAAGCTGCGCAATCTGCTCTTGTAAAGACTCAACGGAAACTTCAGCCTGCTCGGTTTCAGCTTGAGTTTGCGCTGTATCTTGTTCCGCTTGCTCTTGCTCAAGTTGTTGAGCTTGCTCGTTTTGCTCAGTCGCCATTGATTTACTCCGTTTAAATGGGTTCTTAAACATGTACAGTCCTTAGGCCTCAGTGTTCACTGCGTTTATGCTGAACTGCCATGGTTGTGAAGTTCTTGATTACCTAAAGAAATCGGGGCAGGGTGTAAAAATTCAAGCGTCGACCCAGATTAAATTTAAGATTTATACAAAATACTGAATCCAGCGGATAGCAGAACAAGCTATTCAGAACACAACAGCAGGATAGGATGAGAATAAAATACACGGACATCAGCAGCGATGAATCCGAATTTTGAACTGAATAGATTTAATTCGCGACTAAATCTAAGAATTAAGTATTTGAAAATAAATATAAAAAATGAATAATCGTATTTTTGAATCAAATTAATAATTTTAATCCGTTTTAAGTATTGGTAAAAAAATTGCATCATACTTCTATTAACAGCGACCTTGTTCAGAGGAGAGAGCCGAACCGGGTTGCTGTTGCCCTATTTTAGAGTTGCTTTTTTCAAGCTGAGTATCCCCAAAACTCAGCTTTTTTTTGCCTGTTTATTTATTAGACATAAAAACGATTAATATCTAAGCAATAAAGTCTTTCACAATAGATGAACTTTTGATTAATATTTATTCCAGATTCTATCGCTGTAGTTTCTTCTTATTTTGAAATGTGTTTTCGTGGCTTATCCTGTTCTCTAGATAAGCCTTTTTTTTGTCCAGAATTTACCTTTTTTGAATTTGTTGGAATCAGTCGTCTCTATTTTAGCGGTTTGTAAGATAAAACTTACAGCTTGGATAGTGAATGTCCGCTTCATGAGAGCAAGTTGATTCGATAGGATAATTTGTGTAGAGAACAGGATGTTCTGGTTGAATTGCTGAGAAGCATAAGCGAAGTGGAAGTTCGTTTAACATAACCCTCTGCAAAGGCCCTAAAGAAATTTTCTTTAGGGCCTTTGTCTATCTGGCAGCTACCTTTTTCATTAAAAAAGCCCAGTCTGGGCTTTTAATAGAGAGGGTGATTCAAGTCTTAGTCACGACGATCCCGTGAACGTTGTTCTTGATGACGTCGGTTGTCATTCCAGCGTTGATTAGAACGATTTTGCTGGACTTTTTTACTGCGTTGATCTGTTACACGTTTACGCTCCAGATCCTGACGACGTTTACGTTCTGCCTCTGCCTGTTTTTGCCGTTGCGTCATGATATTTTTACGTTGCTGTTCATGGCGCTGTCGTTCCAGTTGGCTTTTACGTCGATCCAGCTCTAACTGTCTTTTACGATCCTGCTCCCAATTGCGATGTTGTAATTCCTGTTTACGTCGATCCAGTTCAATGCGTTTGCGTTGCTGTTCATATTCCCAACGTTGCCGCTCATAGCGACGATCTTGTTCATAACGCCGGTCCAGTTCATAGCGACGGTCATAACGCTGATCATAGCGACCATCATAATAGCCACCATCTTCAGGAAATGCGACGCAGCCTACAGCTAAAAATGCAGTCGCCAAAGACAGAGCTATAATTTTGCTAGCCATAGGCATCCTCCCGATTTGTAATAAAAAATATACTTAAGCTCGCAAAAGTACGTCAAAAATAACCTTTAAACGGTCAATGACATCTTTTATAAATGAGGGTAACGTATCGAGTAGAAGCTATATGTACATTGATATTAAGACTTATATAAGAATATGGTCACTGAAACGCTAATCGTGTAGAAACTATGAAGAATTAAGAGAATAAGGACTAAAAATAATGACTGTGAATCCTCCGGTTCTGAAAAGTGTGATGGAAAAGGGACAAGGGACGGCAGCGCGTATGCTGGACCGCTTACCTGGCATTGCACAGGAAGCATTAGTTAAGGCTCTGGATTATCCTCATGTTTATCCTGATTTAGATCCATTGGTTAAATGCCTGATGGCCATCCAGATAAAACAGGGGCATAGCAGTTTTATCAGTGAGGATCTGGCACATTCGCGCACATTGTTTGATGCACGCATGAAAGCGATCCGGGCTAGACCGACCGCGGTCAAATTTGTCGAAGAGCTCCGCCTTCCTCTACAGAGTGGCAGTATTTTTGCACGACATTATCATCCTGCACCGCAAAAGAAGTTACCGATGGTGATTTTTTATCATGGCGGTGCATTTATGGTGGGCGGTCTGGACAGCCATGATGAATTCTGTCGCTTGCTGGCAGTACATGCCAAAGTACAGGTGCTAAGCGTGGCTTATCCGCTGACGCCAGAATTTAGTCCCTTGCAGATGGTACAAGTCTGTGAAGATGCCTTGGCTTGGGCACATCAGCATAGCAAACAACTAAAAGTCTATAAAAACCGCATTGCCGTGGCAGGGGACAGTGCGGGAGGAAATCTGGCTACTGTTGTAGCTCAGCGCAGTACAGGCAAATCTTATGCCGCACGAGCGCAGCTTTTGCTTTATCCGGCAGTTGATTTTAAAAGTCGCCATCCTTCTTTTTATGCCTATAAAGATGGACTGGTACTTTCGGAGCAGGATATTGATCTGGTGACCTTCATGTATGCCCAAACCCATCAGATTGAACTGGATGATCCGCTGATTTCACCTACTTATGGTGAATTGCGGAATTTACCGCCAAGTTATGTAATTACCGCACGCCATGATGTCCTGCATGATGAAGGTTCAATCTATGCACATAAACTACGTCAGAATGGCGTGAGTGTTCATTATCATGAATATACCGATCAGGCACATGGTTTTATCAACCTGACGCCGATCTCTCGCCGTGCCAAAAAATATGTGATTGAGATCAGCAAAAACTTCCGCAAATTCTGGGACAAAAATAGTTAAATCCAAGGCGCGAGCGCAAAAGGTGTTTCTCATGAAACACCTTTTTTTATAGCTAAGTTTTTATCAGTTCTTATACTTTGCTGTTGATCTGGGCTTCAGGAAAGATCAGATTGAATTTGGGGACATAAAAGCTTTGCAGCAATTTGGCTTTGGAAAAGTCTGGAAATATATTCTCGGCATCTTGCCACTCTACTTGCGAGAGTTTGGAGAGGTGACCGCGGAACTGTGGACTAAACTGAAAACGCTGCCCTTTCCAGGCTTGCTGAATCTTCAGCATAGACGCTGGAATATGATGACTATTAATGTAGAACTGGCGTGCAGATTTGGTTTTCTTCAGCCGAATCGTCATATGCTGGTTTTGATGCTGAATCTGACACAGCACTTCCTGATCCTTTTCCTGCCATTCAAATTGCGCATGTTCTTTGGGAATGCCCCATAAATACTGACCGTGTACCACAGACTCATGGGTAGACACATAAATTTTAGGAATCGAACTGAGGCGCCGTTTACTAATTAAAGGATGATCCAGAATCAGTAACTCATCATAAGGGCCAATCGGCGAAGCGTGATAACGCACCAATAAGACTTGGACCATACGACCCAGCGGAGAAGGGGCGATCCGGAACTGTTTCGCTTGCTCAATAAAGCTGGGGGTCAGCCAATAATTCAGAATAAAACCCTCACCCTGCAAACGCCAAGGTGGAAACTGGTGGATATTTTGCTCCTGTAATAATGCATGCTTCATTCTTATTCTCTTGTCTTTAGTCGGCAGGTCACTGCATTATGAGTTATAAAAGATTAATATATAGTCATTCACAACCATTACTTCTAAGTAGATGAGTTAATAAATGTTAAAGAAATCATTATGTGTCATCGCACTTGCTGCGGTCAGTCTGCCAAGCTTTGCTGCCAATACGATTATTGAGATGAAGACTTCATCTGGAAATATTGAAATTGAACTCTTCAATGACAAAGCCCCAATCTCGGCAAAGAACTTCGAAAGCTATGTAAAGAGCAACTTCTATAAGGACACGATTTTTCACCGTGTCATTCCCGGCTTTATGGTGCAGGGCGGTGGCTTTGATGTAAACATGCAGGAAAAAGCCAATACAAAAGCACCCATTAAAAACGAATCGTCGAATGGTCTGCAAAATAAACGCGGTACTTTAGCCATGGCCCGTACCAATCAGCCGGATTCTGCCCGAGCACAATTCTTTGTGAACCTGGTCGATAATGATTTCCTGGATCGTTCTGCTAGAAATGCCGGCTATGCGGTATTTGGTAAGGTCACTAAAGGCATGGATATCGTCGATCAGATTGCCAAAGTACCGACCCGAAACTATGGAATGCATCAAAATGTGCCGGTGAACCCTGTAAAAATCACCAGTGTGACGATTAAAGCACCAGTCGTAAAAAATTAGGCATAGAATAAAGCAGAAATATTTAATTTATATTTCTGTTTTAAAAATATGTACTTATGTAATGAATTGTATGGAATTGAACCAATTTGGTGCATAAAAATAAAACACTCATGATTCCTGTGCGTTAAAAGCGCTTGCACGTGTAAGAAATTGCCCTATAATGAGCA